>NZ_BAAAYN010000008.1:6222-61488 GCF_039536245.1 Cryptosporangium minutisporangium
TCTCTCCTGGGACACATCGATGGAGCCGCGTACCGGGTGCCCGTTCAGTACGGGCACCACCGATGCGTTTCCCGCCGGCCGCGCCGACCGGTGTTCCCACCGATCGGCGCGCCGACTGACCTTCGCCGACTGTCCTTCGCCGACTGACCTTCGCCGACTGTCCTTCGCCGGCTGTCCTACGCCGGCTGTCCTACGCCGGCCCGGGGCGGTGGGTCAGCCCGTCGCCGCCAGACGACGCCCGTCCCGGGACAGGACTCCGGTCGGCACCTGCACCGGCTGCCGCGGCGCCGAGAGCTCGAAGCGCGGCTTGCTGTAGAGCAGCTCACGCGCGACCGTGACGAACTCGGTCGGGGCGTTCACCGCCACCACACCGACCAGGTCCTTACCTCGGTAGTGGCAGGTCAGCACACCCGTACGGGCGGGCTTGCGGTGCCCCGGCCGCCGGTCGAGCCGACGGACCTCGGTGTCGTTCCCGATGTCACCGCAGACCTGGATCCGCAGGCCCAGCTGCTGCGTCCAGTACCGGGGCAGCAGGATCGCGGACTCGGTGGGCGCGTCGCCGGCGAGCAGCGAACGAGCCGCCGCCTGCCCCTGCTCCAGCGCCGCGATCCACTGGCCGCACCGGCTGTTCTTGCCGTTCATCCAGCGGTTCGGCCACTTCGCCAGCGCCCCGGCCGCGACGACGCCCGGCACGACCGCGCCTTCGTCGTCGAGCACGCGGAGGGCGTCGTCGCAGACCACGCCGTCGGAGATGTCGATGCCGGTGCCGGCGAGCCAGGCGATGTCGGGCTTCTCGCCGGCGGTCATCACGACCATGTCGGCGCGGATCCGGCTGCCGTCGTCGAGGGTCAGCGTCCAGTTGGCGCCGATCCGGTCGGCTGCCTTGACCCGGCGGCCCAGCCGCAGGTCGACGCCGTCCTCGGCGTGCTCGTCGGTCATCAGCTTGGCGGCGACCCCGTCCAGGACGCCGTTCATCAGGACGTCCCGCGGGTGGATCAGCGTGACGTCCTTGCCCATACCGCGGATGCTGCAGGCCAGCTCGCAGCCGGTGAACCCGCCACCGACGATCGCGACGCGGTTCGCGTTACGCAGCCCGCGCCGGATCTCCCAGGCGTCGTTGATGTCGTGGACGATGTGCGGAACCGCCGCGCCCGACCACATGCTGTTGAGCATCGGGCGGGCACCGTTCGCGATCACCAGACCGTCGAACCGGAAACCCTCGCCGGTCTGTGCCCAGACGACCCGCTCGTTCATGTCGCAGGCGATCGCGGTGCGGCCGAGGCGCCAGTCGATCTCCCAGCGCTTGTCGGTGACGCCGATCCGCGCGTCCTTGGGGCGCTGGGCGCCGGTGATCAGGCCCTTGGAGCAGGCCGGCCGGTCGTAGGAACCGCCCGGGTCGGCGCAGAGCAGCTGGATCTGGCCGCGGAAACCGAGTCGCCGCAGCTCCTCACCGGCCGCGGTCCCGGCGGGGCCACCGCCGACGATCACGATCCGGTCTGCTGGTCCCAGGGTCGCCAGCGACCTCTGGGGCGCGAGGCGGGTGATGTTCGCCGCTCGCCTCTGCATCAGGCACCTCCTCGCGGGCGAAGCCCGGTGACGTTGTCGTATCGGTTGGGTTCTGCGCCGATGCCCTTGCGGGGGCGGGCGCCTTCCGGCCGGTTGGGCACCGAGCGCAGCGGCGGCGGGGGCGGTGGTGCCACCGGCTGGCCGTGTCGGCGCCCGGGGCCGCCCGGCGGGAACGGACCGAGCCGTCCGGTCGATCGTGGTGCACCGGGACCACTCTGGACGCCCGCCGGGACCGGGGTCGGGCCGGTCGGGATCGCCGGGCTGGTCGGGATGTTCTGCGGTCCGGTGACCGGGGAGACCGGTGCCAGGTGCGGCACCACGGTCGTCTCCCGGTTGTCGGCGGCGGGGCTGACCGGACCGGCGACCGGTGCGGGGCCCACGCCGACCGGGGCGCCGGTCTCCTGGGCGCCGGGCGGGACCGTCAGGTCGAACGGAACGCCAGGGCCCGTCATCGAGATCGCGCGGGCCGGGCAGATCTTGATCGCCGAGTACACCTGGTCGACCTCGTGCGGTTCGACCGTCGTGCGGTAGGCGAGCCGCCCGTTCCCCTTCAGCTGGAACACCTCGGGCGCCTCGTGCTCGCAGAACCCGAAGCGGGCGCAAGCGTGCGGGTTGACGTTGACCGTCGTGGTGCTGGCCCGCTTGTCCGCGATGTCCATCGCGGCAGCACCGACCTGCTTGCCGAACTTGCCGCTGGTGCTGAACCAGAGACCGATGATGACGAGCCAGCTCGCGACGACCGCCCAGGTCACCCAGCCCTTGACCTCCGAGCCGGCGAAGATCAGGTGGCCGGCGGTCACGGTGTAGGCCATGTACGCGGTGGAGTGGATCATCCGCCAGCGAGCGTGGCCCAGCTTGCGCTGGATCGGGACCGAGAGCGCGATCGCGAGGAACATCTGCAGGCAGAGCGTGCCGAGCCCGACGCCGATCGGCTTCGTCGGGTTCAGGAACGGAATGAACTGGTCGATCCAGCGGACGTAGGTGCCGGGTGCCGCCAGCTGCGCCAGACCGTGCACGATGCCGAGCGCCAAGCCGCCGATCGCGAACGTCATGTGCAGGTTCTTCAGCGACGTGTGCTTGATCCACGGCAACGACCACGAGCGGCCGAGCACGATGCCGATGATGATGCTCAGCCACAGCGCGATCGTCGAGGCGAAGCCCACTGCTGCCGCGACGACGTGTACCGCTGCCGCAGCTGCGGCGTCGTCAGCGGCTGCCGCCAGAGCGGGTTCCATTCACGTCCTCCTCGTTGTCCCAACCGGGATGCTGAGCACTCTGAGCGCCGTAGCCCTCGGACCGACTCCGGCCGACCGGACTGGCGTCCGATCGGCCGGGGCGTCCCGATTCGCTCGGGCGTGCGCACCGTCCTATCCGTGTGACGGGTGTGGTGGCGCGCCGGTTCAGAGGTTTTTTCTCAGCAGCGACGACCCGTGTTGATGCACTGCACCATGCGGTTCATCACGTTCTGCGGGATGAGGTTGAAGAAGTCGTTGTGCGAGCTGCTCGGTTCGTGGGTCGACTCCGGGAAGCTGTCCAGACGGAACGTCGGGCCGGGCTTCACGTTGTAGGTCAACGTGATGACGAGCTTCGGCACGACGACCGGGTTGCTCGCCGGGCAGTTGCCCGCCGCGTCCGGGTAGACGATGTGCGTGCGGTGGTTCGCGCTGTCCGTGTTCTTGCCGTCCCAGCAGCTCGGGAACTCCGAGATGTGGGTGAAGCCACGGCCGTTCGGGCAGAGCGTGTACTTGTCGACCGAGATCCGGTTGGTGAAGCCCTGGCAGGTGAACGCCGACTTCTGGTTCGCGCCACCGTTGACCGGCGCCTTCGCGTCACCGGCAAGGACCCGGATGTTCTGCGGCATCGCGGCCACCTTGGCGCGCGGGTTGCCCTCGAAGCGGATCGTGAACCGCGGCTTCAGCAGCGCACCAGTGTTCAGGTCTTCCTCGAGCTCGCCGGGGAAGCGAGCGGTGGTCTCCTGGGTCACGTCCCGGTACACCGGCCAGAAGTACGCCGACTTGTCGCCCTGGTTGCAGGTGGTGCCGCCGGCCGCGAGGCTCTCGTCGGTGGAGTTCGCGTCGGTGGTGGTGTTGCCGACGTAGTCGTGCACGTGGTGCGCGGCGTTGACGACGCCGGGCGCGGCGATGAAGTTGTCGGAGTTGTGCCGGTCCTGGAGCGTGCAGCGGATGCTGTTGAACGATCCGCGGGAGCCGCTACGGGCGAAGCGCGGGGCCCGGGTCGTCGGGACCTGACGGATGTTGATGTAGTCGGTCTCGTCGATGCCGTTGTCCGGTGCCTCGGTCTCCTCGCCCTCGCCGGGCTCCTCGCTCTGACCGGGGTCGGTGGCCGACGGGTCCGCGCTCGCGGTGTCGGAGGGGTCGGCGCTGGCCGTCTCGCCCGGCTCACCGCTCGTGGTGGCCGACGGGTCCGCGCTGGTCGTCGCCGACGGATCGGCGCTCTGGCTGCCGTTGTTGTGCCCGTGCCGCCCGGACGAGTTGCGCCACCCGTCCCGGCCGTCCCGGTCGCCGCGGAGCCCGGCGGACGCGGTGCCGACCCCGAGGGCAACCACCATCGTCGTGAAGACCGCCATGATGATCAGCGATCGGCGACGGAACTGGTTGGGGGGCCGCTTGTGCCTCTTCGGTCCAGTCATGCGGGTGTTGTCTCCTCGGTTGGGGCGGGCAGGGACGTTCCGCTATGCCCACCAGGTCGGTTCACAGGCCCCTCGTAGGTCTCGCCCTCACTACGCTCCGCAGGCTCGACCGGTTCAGCGCTATCGGCGCTGTACACCAGCCGAAGCGCGCGGGGCGCTCGATGGCGACCGCCGTCACCGCTGCTCAGAGGCGTGCGGCGGGCAGAGTATTCAGGTGCGCCGACGGGCGGCGCGGCGGCGTCCGTGGCCCAGCCGGCGTCGAGCTGGGCCTCGTCCGGCCACGGAGCGTCGTCCGACCACGGCGCGGCTGCAGCCGGCTCGGCCGTGGCGGGCTCCGGCGTGGTGTGCTGCCGGGCCAGGTGCGCGCCGTGGCGGCCGCGGGGGGCGTCCGCCCGCCGGGCCTCGGCGGCGAGCATGCTCGCCGCCCACGCCCCGGCGTCCACGTGCTCGGCGGCCGGTGCGTCGTCGGCGCGGGCGTCGTCGTTCCACGACCCGCCGGTCCAGGCTTCCTCGGTGAGAGCCCGATCGCTGCTGGGCCGCTCGGCCCGGGAGGCCGTCTGCACCCGGGCGACGCCGACCCAGGCGCCGGACGCCCGGGGAATCCGTGACCGGGTTCGCCACGCGCCGGGGTCGGAGAACTCGTTCACGGGGCTACTCACCTCGCCGCACTCGACGGATGCTGACCATGCCGATGAGTGCGGCGGCAGCGAGCATCGCAACGATCAGGACGGTCCGGACGCCGGGCATCTCCTCGGAGGCGTTGGAGCCGTTCGAGGACGCCTGGGAGAGCACCGGGGCGGGCAGATCGTTGAAGGTGACAAGCCCGGTGCTCTCCAGCAGCGTCATGTGCCGCATCACGACGAGGTTCGCGATCTGCGCGTACTGCCGGATGATGGGGTTCCGGGTACCGGTGCGAACCTGGGCGATGACGTTGAAGACCGCGCCGTGGGCGGCGCGCAGCCGGTCGGCGAACAGCCGGTCGTAGTCCGCACCGCTCGCGCGGGACAGCTCTTCCATCCAGCCCAGCTGCGCCTCCGAGGCCGTGCTCGGGAGGATGACGTCGAGATCAGCGGCGAGTTTGCGGACGGAGTCGTCGAGCTTGCGGTGATCGGCGGCGAGCTGCCGGCCGACCGCCTTGACGATCGGGCTCTCCGCCTTCTGCTGGGCCTGCTCACCCGTGGGGATCTCCCACAGGCCGGCCTGCCGGACCTTGATCAGCAGCTGCTTGTCCGCCTCGGTGAGGGGGACCGACCGCGCGGTGGTCAGGTCGGGCAACGGCGGGGACGGCTCCGGGCTGGCGCTGGTGACCACCGCGTCTTCCGGGCTGTCCTGAGTGGTGTCCCGCACCGAGCCGGTGCCTTCACCGGCGTCCGTGCCCTCGCCGGCGTCGGTGCCCTCGCCGGCTTCGGCGCTGTCCGTACCCTCGCTGGACTCCGCAGCGGGCACAGCGGCGAAGTTGCCCTGGTTCGTGCGTAGCGCGGGGTCGTTCACGCCGAGGTCGGCCGCGACCGCGGCGGAGCTGCCGCCGGGCCACCCGCCGAACGCGGTGGCCCCGATCGCGATCGCGCCAGCGGCGATCAGCGCGAGGAAAACCGTGAGTGATTGCCCTGGCAGCGCCTCGGCGACAGTGCTCAGCACCCGCCGGTCGCCCGGAGCCTTGTCTTTCCGACCGGTCATCGACCGCTCCCGAAACGTCGCGAAGAAAGAATCCCGTCCGTCCCGGAAGCTCCATCCGTGCGCGACGGGTGGTGCTAGCGGGACTCGATCAGCGCGACGGCGCGGAAGGAGGGCCAGTTCACCGCTCGGCGATCGTTAAGCCACAGATAACGTTCGGCTGACCCGCGGTTAAAGGCCTGCCGGTGACCCGGAACTTTCTCCGTCGATTCTGAACCGGCTGTCCTGCTCGTCCGTGTTCTCGGTCGCGGCTCACCGGTCGCCACACGATTTCTGACGCCGGACACTCGCCTCCGATACACGGGAGACCAGACCATGAACGCGAGCATCCGCTCGGTCACGACACGCTCCGCCGCGGCGGCCGCCGGCCTGCTCCTGGCGTGCGCGCTGACAGCGTGCGGCTCGACGTACTCGGCCGACCCGCAGAACGCCGCCGCCACCGGCGACCCGGCGACCGCCGCTCCCGCGGCCGAGCCGGTCGAGGCCGCCCCGGCCGCCCCGGATGTCCAGGACTCCGAGGCCGCGGGCGACGCCGGCGCCGCGGACGACGTCGGCAAGAAGCCGACGACGCTGAAGCGGGTCCGGACCCCCAAGATGGGCGACGTCGTCACCGACGAGCGGGGATGGATCCTCTACCGATTCGACAACGACACCGCGAAGCCGCCGAAGTCCAGCTGCAACGGTGACTGCGCCAAGGTGTGGCCGCCGGTGATCGCGGACGACCAGGAGATCGTGGGTCTGGACGCCGCCAAGGTCGGCGAGGTCACCCGGGACGACGGCTCCAAGCAGGTGACGCTCGGCGGCTGGCCGCTCTACTACTACCTGGGCGACAAGAAGCCCGGCGCCTGGACCGGGCAGAACGTCGGCAAGGTCTGGTTCGCGGCCGCGCCGGACGGCACCAAGAACATCACCTGTCTTCCGGAGAACCCGCCGGCACCGCCGAAGCCTCCGGCCGACGCCGAGTCGGACGCCGAGACCGGCGGCGATGCCGGCGACGGTGGCTACACGAACTGATAGGCCACCCCACCACTGTCGGAGTTCGCCCTGGCGGCTCGCACCCGGTGCTGGCGCGGACTCCGGCCCAGCCCACCCGATCGCCGAGTCGACTCGCGGTCGGGTGGGCCGCTGGCTCGGTGACGCCACCACCGGGCTCGGGTCAGGGATAGTCCGAAGGGGATAGCTGAATGGCGCGGAAGAACATGTGGTCGGCCACCGCAGCGGTGGGCGACGCCGAACTCCGGGGTCTGCCGGAGGGGTACGCGCCAGAGCGTGACGGCACGATGGAGCTGCCGAGGGCGCTGCCGCGGCCGTCGTCCAACGTGTACACGGTAGGACGCCTGGGCGGGGCCCACCGGCGCAGTGAGCGCAACCCCAAGGGCGCGAGCCCGAAGGGTTCGCCCCCCACGGGATCCAAGAAGCCCGGCCGGTCGTCCCGGGACCAGGAGCCCGCCGACGAGTGGACGAGCATCTGGCCGGACGAGCAGCCGACGGTCGAGCGCACCTCGCCACTGCCCCGCACCGCGCCGCCGCCACACGCCGCCGCCGATGACCGCTGGACGACCACCGGAGGCCGGATCGGATACGACGTGGGCCCGTCGGCCTACGATGCCGGTCCCTCCGCCTACGACGCGGGCCCGTCGGCGTACGACGCCGGTCCCGCCGCCTACGACGCCAGCCGGCCGACGTCGGGGAGCCGCCCCACCTCGGGCAGCCGCCCCACCTCGGGATCGCGGACCGGCGCCAGCGGCGGCCACGCGGCGGGCAAGCGACGCCGCACCGGCTCCCGGCGCAGCCCGTCCCGCCCGATGCGCTACACCGGCGCGCGCCGCAAGTTCTCCAGCTGGGCGCCGCTCGCGGGCGGCGTCCTGATGCTCGTTCTGGTGCTCGGCGCCACGATGCTCGCCGAGGCCGACCGCTACACCGGCTCCTCCAGCTCGGCGCTGGACAGCAGCGCCCCGGCCAGCCAGCCCGCGGTCGGCACGGATCCGCCCAGCGCACCGTCGGACACCCGCTCGTCGGACCAGGCGAGCCGCAGCGGCGGCGCGGACGCGCCGGCGGCCGAGGCCGTCGCCGCGGCGATCAACAAGGAGCTCGACCTCCTCGGCTGCGGCCGGGTCAAGGTCGACCAGTCCCTCGTCACTGCCGCCAGCGACCACGTGGACGACATGCTGTCGCGGGGATACTTCGACACCGCCTCGCCGGACGGGGGGGATACGCTGACCCGGGCCAAGAGCGCCGGCTACCCGGGGAAGAAAGTGGTGGAGTCGGTGGTCTCCGGCGCGGGTAACCCAGCCGAAGCCGCGCGCGCTGCGTTCCCCGGCCCGGAGTCGGCCGCCGCTCTACCGGCCACCGTCAAGGTGGTCTCCGGTGGCAAGCTGACCTGCGGCTGGACCGCCGTCGGGGCGGAGGCGCGGATGAACAGCAAGAGCGTCGCCTACTGGTCGATCGTGATGGGCCAGTGACCGTACGAGAAAGAGGAGAAGGGTTTCACCCCGGTGGCGGACCGCACTACGTTGTGCGTCCGGCCGACTGGGTTCGTGCCGTTGACCGTCAGTGCCTTCGAAGTCGGGGCTGAAGGAAGTTTTGGTTCGGGCTGAACCGGCTCCGGAAGGCGTGCGTGTGAGAGTTGGGGCTCGTGTGCGACCCGATAAAGGATCACGGTCGGAGGCGTCAGTGCACATAGCTGTTCCCGCTTCGCGGTTACCCGGAGCGGCTGTTCCGCCAGGCCGGACGTTCGGTGGTCCCGACGTCCGGCAACGCACTGCATCCGGACCTCGGGACGGAGTGGGGAGCGGGCCGGGACACGCGCCGCCGGTCAACGGTGTCGCCGGTGCCGAGCGGGCATCCGCGGCCGCCCGACAGCTTCCACCCGCTCAGGGTGAGGAGCTGATTCGCCAGATTTACGTAGAACACGGTCGTGCGCTGCTGGCCTACGCGACCCGGCTCACCGGAGACTCCGCGGCCGCCGAGGACGTGGTCCAGGAGACGCTGGTCCGAGCGTGGAAGCACAGTGAAGCGCTTTCTGACGGATCCCGGTCAGTTCGAGGCTGGCTCCTGACGGTCGCGAGGAACATCGTGACCGACCGGGCACGTGCGCGCCGGGCTCGTCCGACCGAGGTCGCGGAGAACCCCGCGACCCCGCCGATGGAACGGGACCACTCCGACGGGGTGGTCGACACGATGGTGGTGCTCGACGGCTTGGGAGCACTCTCCGCCGAGCACCGGAGGGTACTGATCGAGGTTTATTACCGTGGACGGACGACTGCCGAGGCAGCTGAAGTGCTCGGCGTGCCGGCAGGCACCGTCAAGTCACGGACTTACTACGCGCTGCGCGCTCTCCGCGCGGCGCTCGGAGATGTGGTCGGGGTGACACGATGACCGAGATACGCTGCCGCGAACTCGTCGGCGCCTACGCGGTCGGAGCACTCGAGCCGCCGGAAGCCGCGATGCTCGCCGATCACCTGCTGACCTGCACCCGCTGCCGGCACGAGTTGGACGAGGCCGAGCAGACCGCCGCCGCGCTGGCCGCAGTGCCGCCGGAGGCGTTCATCAACGAGCCCGCCGACCCGAACGACGCACTGTTCATGCGGACGCTGCACGCGATCCGCTTGGAGGCCGCAGCGCCGGCTCAGGCGTCCGCGCCTCCGCCTCCGCAGCTGCGTTCCGTGCGCGGCGCCGAGCGTCCGGCTGGTGAGCGGACGCCGGACGGCGGCTTCCCGGGCTGGTCCGGGCGGACGGCCCGGTCGCACCGCGCCCGTCCGCGGGCGTCCAGCGCCACCCAGCAGCGACGTCACCTCGCCTACGCCGGTGCGGCTGCCGCCGCGGTCCTGGTGCTCGGTGGTGGGGTACTGCTCGGGTCGAACCTGAACGACAAGGACACGACGCGCACCGAGCCGGTGGCCGAGAAGACCATCGCGCCGACCGGTCCCGCGTCGCCGAGCCTCGCGCCGGCGAACAACGTGCTCAGCAGCGACACCACGGTGTCCGGGCCGGTGCTGCGGGTCTCGGCCACCGAGCTGGACGGCGACTACGTGCGGCTGGACATCGAGGCCAGCGAGCTGCCGCCCGGCGTCGAGGTCGAGGTGGTCGGGACGACCGAATTGGGCGAGCCGGTCGTGGGGGACCGCCGTGTCAAGGCTGACGGGTCCGGTGTCATCGACGACTCGGTCGTCGTGCCGCTGGATCAGGTCGTCACCGTGGCACTTCGTACGACGGCCAGTCAGACGCTGGTGACCGCGAAGAAGTAGTCCTGACCCCGCGGCGCCGCCCAGACACCTCCGCATCCGTTCGAGGGTGGGTGGGGGCGTAGGGCTGGAGCCGATGGCCGGGCAGCGGCACTCCTCGGGTTGTGGGGATCGGTGGTTTGTCGCGGCCCCCGTACGGGCCCCGTACCGTTTCGACGGTGCGGGGCCCGACGCGTTTCCGCCCTGTTCACCACCGTTGACGGATGAACCGGGTGCGGCCGGGAGCCGTCTGGGAAGTATGAGCCGACCGCAGTCCGCGTACCCCCAGCAGGCTGGCCGCCGTCCAGCCGACTCCTCTCGTGCCCCCAGTGGCTACCGCGACTATCCGGGGGCCGACGACCGGGACCCGCCCGGCCGGTACCCGGGTTCCGGGTCCGGCGGCCCCGGCGCTCCCCGTCGCTCGAAGCGCACCGTCGTGCTGGCCACCGCGGCCGCTGCGGTGGTCGGTGGTTCGGTCCTGGGCTTGGCCGGCGCCGAGTGGTACACCAGCCGGAACGCCGAGCCGGAAACGGCACCGGTCCGTTCGATGAACGAGATCGCGGACAAGATCGGCTGCAAGCCCGCGGACGTCCACAAGAACAGCGAGTTCCAGCAAGCCGCCTGCGTGATGGGCGACAAGCGGATGACGATCCTGACGTTCATCTCGAACCAGAAGATGTACGACTGGATCAAGGAGGCCGAGGGGTACGGCGGCGCCTACCTGGTCGGCACGCAGTGGCTGGTCACCTCGAGCAAGGCTGAGACGCTCGACCCGCTGGTCGACGAGCTCGGTGGCGAGATCATGCTCGACTCGCACTACTGATACTCGAACAGCAGGGTCGGACATCCCGCGTCGCCGTTCCGGCGGCGCGGGTTCGTGCTTTCGGGGTCCCTACGACTCGAGCTGCTCAGCAGATCCTGCTGCTCAGCGAGGACGGACACCCGGCGCGAAGTGTGGCGAGGCCGGACAGCTGAACGCGCGGGCAACCGCTGCCCGCGTCGCGTCCAGATTGTGCAGTTGAAGCAGTGCAGTGCGGGAGCTGGGCCGTCAGCGGCCGCAGCTGCGGGTCCAGCGACGCGCACTGCGGGCAGCGCGCGCGGGGCGCGCGCCCAGGACCAGCGGACGGGGACTGACGCGGTGGGTCTCGGTGACCGGCTCGACGAGCACCGACGGGGCGGGAGGTGCGCTCGGCACCGGCGCCACCCGCCGAGATGGCGGAGCGGCCGACGGGAGCCAGGGTAAGCCAGCGGGGGCGGCCGACTCGGTGGCGCGTGCGCCGCTGGCGGCGCGGCGGTCGGCGCCAGCGCCCAGGCCACCACGGCGTCCGAGCCGCCCCGGGCGGAGCGCGGCGCGGCCCAGGTTCCCGCGGCCGATCGTGCTGCGGACGGAGGCCGCACGGTTGGCGCTGTGCATCGTCGCCCGACCGAGCACGGTCAGGGAACCGGTGGCGACGACGACCGCGGTGCCGGCGCCGTGCACGATCCGGCTACCGGCGTGGACCATCGAGCGACGGTCGGCGACCGGGGTCCAGCCGTTACCCACCGGGGCGACGCACCGAGACGAGGCGAGCTCGCCACCGGTCAGCGGCTCCTCGTCCACGCGGAGCTCGACGACGTCCAGCAGTCGGGCGTCGGCCGGGATCAGGTCGCCCTGCGCGAGCAGCACGATGTCACCGGGGACCAGGTCGACGGCCGGGACCATCAGCACCCGGTCGGAGCGGAGCACGCGGGCTTGGAACTGCTGCCGCCCGGCCTCGACGTCGGTCAGCGTGTGGTCCGGCGCGGTCCGGCGGCCGCGAACCGCGTCGACCATGGCCTGGACGCCGGTCCACTGGGCCAGCACGACCCACCAGGGCTGCGCGGCGGCGGCGGTGTCGGCGGGGGCGGGATCGACCAGGTTCGGGCCGAGCGCACCACGGCGACGCGCCGCCTCCTCCACGGTCAGCCCGGTCAGCGGGTTGACGTCGAAGCGACGGAGGACCTCTTCGTGCGGATAAGTCCACGGGTGGACCGAAACCGGACCGCGGGTCTCGGCGGGGGCCGGGCTCACAGCTGGGCGCATGGCCGTCTCCTGTCAAAGGTCGGGTTGGGCACTGTCAGCGCTGTCGGTCCGTTACGACGAGGCCTGCGGCGGCTGACCTTAAGTTCGGCTTGTGTGTTCCTGTTGCTAGGACGGCTCGTCGCGGGGGATGGTTCAACACCGGTCCGGCGAGGTTGACGATGTTGTGGGAGGGGCTTTTGTGACGGATGTGCCAGGGGTGCCCCCGAGATGGCCATCCCCGCGCCGACCGGGCACGATAGGCCTGCGATGACGCTCACCGACCTGCTGCCCGCCGACACTGTGCCCGCTGGGCCCGACGCGATTTTTGACGCGTTCGCCACCTGGGCGGAGAAGCAGGGCCTCACCCTGTATCCGCATCAGGAGGAGGCGCTGATCGAGATCGTCTCCGGCGCGAACGTGATCCTGTCCACCCCGACCGGCTCCGGAAAGAGCATGGTCGCGGCCGGTGCCCACTTCGCCGCGCTGGCGGGTGGGCGGCGCACGTTCTACACCGCGCCGATCAAGGCGCTGGTGTCGGAGAAGTTCTTCGCGCTCTGCGAGATGTTCGGTCCGGAGCAGATCGGCATGATGACCGGCGACGCCGCGGTGAACGCGGACGCGCCGATCATCTGCTGCACGGCCGAGATCCTCGCGAACATCGCGCTCCGCGACGGCGCCAGCGCCGACGTCGGCCAGGTCGTGATGGACGAGTTCCACTTCTACGCCGAGCCGGACCGCGGCTGGGCGTGGCAGGTGCCGCTGATCGAGCTACCGCACGCCCAGTTCCTGCTGATGTCCGCGACGCTCGGCGACGTCACACGGTTCGTGGACGACCTGACCCGCCGGACCGGACGGTCCACGGCGGTGGTCAGCTCGGCGGAGCGCCCGGTGCCGCTGTTCTACGAGTACGTCACCACGCCGCTGCACGAGACCCTGACAGAGCTGTTGGAGACTCGGCAGGCGCCGATCTACGTCGTGCACTTCACCCAGGCCGCGGCGCTGGAGCGGGCCCAGGCCCTGATGAGCATCAACGTCTGCACGCGGGCGGAGAAGGACGCGATCGCTTCGGCGATCGGCAACTTCCGCTTCAGCACCGGGTTCGGCAAGACGCTGTCCCGGCTGGTCAGGCACGGGATCGGCGTCCACCACGCGGGGATGCTGCCGAAGTACCGGCGGCTGGTGGAGACGCTCGCGCAGGCCGGGCTGCTCAAGGTGATCTGCGGAACCGACACGCTCGGCGTCGGGATCAACGTCCCGATCCGCACCGTGCTCTTCACCGGGCTGTCCAAGTACGACGGGGTTAAGGTCCGGCTGCTCAAGGCACGCGAGTTCCACCAGATCGCCGGGCGCGCCGGGCGCGCCGGGTACGACACGGTCGGCACGGTCGTCGTCCAGGCGCCCGAGCACGTCGTGGAGAACGAGCGCGCGCTGGCGAAGGCCGGCGACGATCCGAAGAAGCGGCGCAAGGTCGTGAAGAAGAAGCCGCCGGAGGGTTCGGTCGGCTGGGGCAAGCCGACGTACGAGCGGCTGATCTCCGCGGAGCCCGAGCCGTTGACGTCGTCGTTCACGGTGTCGCACGCGATGCTGCTCAACGTCATCGGCCGGCCGGGTGACGCGTTCGCCGCGATGCGTCACCTGCTGACCGACAACCACGAGGACCGCACCGCGCAGCGCAAGCACATCCGGCGCGCGATCGCGATCTACCGCGCGCTGCTGGCCGGCGGCGTCGTCGAGAAACTGCCCGAGCCGGACGAGGAGGGCCGGCGGGTCCGGCTCACCGTCGATCTGCAGCTGGACTTCGCGCTCAACCAGCCGCTCTCGCCGCTGGCGCTGGCCGCGATCGAGTTGCTCGACCGCGAGTCGCCGAGCTATGCGCTGGACGTGCTGTCGGTGATCGAGTCGACGCTCGACGACCCGCGGCAGGTGCTCTCCGCGCAGCAGTTCAAGGCGCGGGGCGAGGCGGTCGCGCAGATGAAGGCCGACGGGCTGGAGTACGACGCCCGGATGGACGCGTTGGAAGAGGTCACCTACCCCAAGCCGCTTCTCGAGCTGCTGGAGGCGGCGTACCAGACCTACCGGCGGGGACACCCGTGGGTGGCCGACCACGAGCTGTCGCCGAAGTCCGTCGTGCGCGACATGTACGAGCGTGCGATGACGTTCACCGAGTACATCTCGTTCTACTCGCTGGCGCGGTCGGAAGGCCTGGTGCTTCGGTATCTGGCCGACGCCTACCGCGCGATGCGGCAGACCGTGCCGGAAGAGGCCCGCACCGAGGACCTGTCCGACCTGATCGAGTGGCTGGGTGAGCTGGTCCGCCAGGTCGACTCCAGCCTGATCGACGAGTGGGAGCGGCTGACCAATCCGCAGGATCCGGCCGTGGAGGTGGTGCCGATCGACGAGCGGCCGCCCGCCGTCACCCGGAACACCCGGGCGTTCCGGGTGCTGGTGCGCAACGCGCTGTTCCGGCGCGTCGAGCTGGCTGCGATCCGGCAGTACTGGCAGCTCGGCGAGCTGGACGGGGACTCCGGCTGGGACGCCGAGGCGTGGGAAGCGGCGCTGACGCCGTACTTCGAGGAGTACGACTCGATGGGCACCGGGCCGGACGCGCGCGGGCCCGCGCTGCTGAGCATCGACGCCGAGCCGGGGCGGTGGCTGGTTCGGCAGACGTTCGACGACCCGGCCGGTGACCGGGACTGGGGGATCTCGGCGACCGTCAACCTCGACGCGTCCGACGAAGCGGGCGTGGCCGTCGTCGAAATCACCGACGTAGGCCCCCTCACGGGCTGACCCCGGGTACGCGGGCCGTAGCCCGGGGCGCGCGCCGTTGCGGGGGCGGTTTTCCCGAAAGGCCGCCTCTGCGGCGCGGCTGAGAGGTGGTCTTCCCGAAAATTCGCCGCGCCGCCGCGGCGTTCGCTACCCGGCCGGCAGGAGTACGGCGAAGAGGCAGCGGAACGCGGTCACGCCGGCGAGACGGCCGCCGCGCAGCTCGTCGACGCGGAGCCCGGCCACCCGCCCGCCGGCCGGGTTGTAGATGAGCACACGGTCGTCCCGGTGCGCGACGACCAGCAGATAGTGGGCCGGGTAGAGGTTCCCGACCAGCAGCGGCACGGGGCGGCCGGCGTCGACCGCTGCGAGCACCCGGTCGACCGTCCGTGCGCGGGCCCGGCGGCCGGTACGGATGGTCCAGCGGACGACGTAACGGTCGCCGGTCTCCTCGGCCAGCCCGCGCCGTACACCCCACGGAGTCGTGCCGAGCGCCCGCGGCCAGACCGTGTTCGTCCGGTGCCGCACCCGCAGCTGCTCGGTGACCAGGCGCTGCCCGAACGCCTCGGGACCACCGCCGGAGGTGAGTTCCCGCGCGTACTCCGGATCGGCCAGCACCCGGGCCAGCAGAATCGCGGTGGTGCCGCAGGTGGTGCCGTCCGTCTGCGCGAACGGCCGTCCGGCGTAGGTGACCGGACCCACCCGCAGCGGGTCGAACCACGCGTCCACGGCCGGCACCTCCTCGTCCTCGTTCGCCCGCCGTCGTCCCCGCGGCGTGGCCCGGCTCAGCCGGCCGGTGGCGACAGCGTGCCTCCCGGTCCGAGCCGGACGGCCGTCTGGCCGAAGTCGGCGGCCGACACTCGCCGGACCAGCGTCAACGCCCTGCGCTCCGGGTCGCGGGCGGGCAGCCCGCCGCGCACCAGACGGGTGCTGACCAGCGTCCCGCCCACCCAGCTGCCGTCCGCGCGCAGCTCGACCCGCACCACCCCGCCGACGCCGAGCGGACCGGCGGTCGACAGCGTCCGGTACCCGGCGAAGTTCCCGGTGCTGTACGCGATCAACCGGCCCCGGTAGAACTCCATGCCGCGCAGGACGTGCGGGCCGTGGCCGACGACCAGGTCCGCTCCGGCGTCCACCACCGCGTGGGCGAACCGGATCGGGTCGCCGCGCTGTTCGTCGAGGAACGTCTCCGGACCGGGCCGCACGTGGGTCCGGTCGGAGCCTTCCGCGCCGATGTGCATGTTCACCACGACGACGTCGGCCCCCACCGCCGCGCGCCGCACCAGCGCGGCGGCGGCCCGGACGTCGAGCACGCTGTTGGTCCAGCCGTAGGGGGAGAACCCGAGCACCGCGACCCGGACGCCGTTCGCCGAGACCCGAGTGATCTGGCCGGCGAAGCCGGTGTGTGCGACACCATGACGGCGCAGCGCGGCGGTGGTGTCGTGGAGGCCGCCGGTGCCGTAGTCGCGGGCGTGGTTGTTGGCGACGTTCAGCACGGTGAACCCGGCGTCCGCGAGCCAGCGGGCGTAACCGGGCGGTACCCGGAACGCGAAGCAGCGGTTCGGCGGCTCGCTCGGCTTCGCCGTGGTCTTCGACGACGAGGAGGACGACGGCCGCGCGCACTTCGCCGAGTACGTCCGGTCGGTGAGCGGGGACTCCAGATTGCCGGTCACGACGTCGCCGGTCAGTACCGGGCGGACGTCGTCGAAGAAGGTACGGCCGCCGTCCGGCGGCAGCTTCGGCGTCGAGCCGAGGATGACGTCGCCCACCGCGGCGACCCGGACCGTCGGCTCCGGTGGCGCGGTGGACGCGGCGGGAGCGGCCAGCCGAAGGAACGTCCCGTCGTCGGTGCCGCTCGGGCCGGACGTCGTGACGCCGGCGGCCACGCCGAGTAGCGCGACGGCGACGCTGAGAGCGCCGATCGCGATCCACCGGCCCCGGACCCCGGTCTTCACAGCCGGAACAATAGGGAACGTCGGCTAGTCTGCCCGGGACTTCGCCGAGGTCAGCGCGTCCCAGTAGGGTCTCGGTCGCCCGCCCTGTCGGCAACCCGTCTCGGACCGATCGGCGCCGGACCGCGGGCTATACACTCCAGCGGCGGACGACTGGGCGGACGCCTGAGTGAACGGATCGAGCGGGGAAGGGGAGCGCAGCCACGATGAGCGGCTGGTCGAGCGACCCCGGCCGGACGCCGTCCGGCGGGCACAGCAGCGGCACCGAGGGCGGCCCGACGCTCACCGAACCCCAGCTGGTCGTCGGCCGGGCGGTGCGGTTACCGGTCGGCACCGGGCCGGACGTCCGGATCCTGCTGCGCGAGCGCATCTCGAAGAACACCGGTCAGGCCACCGTGTTCATCGCCGAGTTGCTCGATCCGCTGGCCGAGGCCGGTGAGCCCGGTGACCCGGTCGCGGTCCGGGTCGTGCTGGAGCGGCGGGGGCGGCCGGATGTCCTGCAGCGCATGCGCCGCGAGCAGCGGTACGCGACCGCGCTACGGCACCCGTTCCTGCTGCCGGTGTTCGCGCAAGCCGAGATGCCGGAGTTCCGGCGCGAGTTCGACGGCGTCTGCCTCGCGCTCGTCCAGGTCATGCCCCTGTGCGAGCTGGAGGACCTGGAGGACCAGGTCGTCAAGGCCAATCCGCCGCGGCTGACCGCGGACCAGCTCCTCTTCGACCTGGTCGGTATCGCGGACGCACTGCACCATCTGCACACGCCGACCGGCCAGCGCGGCGTCCTGGTGCACCGGGACGTCAAGCCGGCGAACATCCTGCGCTGGGACCGCCGCAGCGTCCTCGGTGACCTCGGGACCCTCCGCGACCCGCAGACCGGGAACCCGACCGGCGGTGTCGGGACCATCCCGTACATGCCGCCGGACGAGGGCACCAGCCCGACCCCGGCCTGGGACATGTTCAGCTTCGGTGTGGTGCTGGCCGAGCTGCTCACCGCGCGGCGTCCGCACGACGTCGCGGAGAAGACACCGCTGGCCTACCTGCAGGCGCACCTGCGGCACAGCCTCCGTCCGGACCTGGACGAGCTGCTGGCGGCCGAGGTCGGGCCGGAGCGCGGCCGGGTGGTCGCGAGCTTGGTGCGGCGCTGCACCGACCCCGAACCTCAGGGCCGCCCGACCGCGGCTGCGGCACGGGACGAACTGCTGCCGCTGCTGGTGCCCGAGGAGCAGCTCCGGCTGCACGAGCTGGTGGCGTTCGACACCGTTCCGGCGCTCGACGTCATCGCGGTGTCAGCGCTCGGGCTCTACGGCGATCAGCACCCGGTCACCCGGTCGGCGGCCGAGCGGCTGGCCGCGACGCTGGTGGCGTCCGCGGCCGGGCTGATGGAGGAGGGCAGGCCGACCACGGCCAAGGACTACCTGGAGCGGGCGCGGCGGATCCAGGCGGCGCTCGCCGAGGGCGGGCCGACGCCGATCGAGCAGTCGACCGACGAGCCGACCCGGGCCCAGCACTGGGCCCGGACCCACCCGGCTCCCGCGGTGCTCTCCGCCCCGCCGGCGGCGCCTGGCCCGTCGGCCGCGTCGGTCTCCGGTGCGGCGGGCACGTTTCCGGTCTCGGGGACGCCGGTCTCCGGCTCCTACCCCGTCTCCGGTCACCCCGTCTCGGGGCACCCGGTGTCGGGGCACCCGGTGTCGGGGCACCCGGTGTCGGGGCATCCGGTGTCGGGGCACCCGGTGTCGGGGCATCCGGTGTCGGGTCACCCGGTGTCGGGTCACCCGGTGTCGGGTCACCCGGTGTCGGGTCACCCGATCTCGGGCAGCCCGCACTCGCCTGTCACGCCCTGGCAGAGCAACCCACCGGGTGGCCCGTTCGTCTACGGCGCGCCCTATCCGCCCGCGGGGAGCGGCGCGGTTGCACCGGCCCCGCCGAGCGCGTCACCCGCCCGGCGGCGTCGGCCGCTGATCGCCGCCCTGGCGGTGGCCGTCGTCCTCGCGGTGGTCGGTGCCGGCGTGTTCTGGCTCCGCGGCATCGGGGGCGGAACGTCCGGCGAGGACTCCGCCACGCCGCGCGTCACCGCGACGCCGCTCGCGATCGGCCCGTCGCCGGCGATCCAGCACAAGTTCTCCGGGCACACCCAGTGGATCAACGCGGTGGCGTTCAGCCCGGACGGTCGGAAGATCGCGTCCGGCAGCGGCGACAGCACGGTGCGGCTCTGGGACGTCGAGTTCCGTAGCCAGATCGGCGACCCGCTCAAGGGCCACACCGGCACCGTCTACCGAGTTCGGTTCAGTGTCAACGACCTCCTCGCCTCGGTCGGCGGCGACGGCGCGGTCCGGCTGTGGAACGCCGACACCGGCACCAAGGTCGGCGTGCTCACCGGCCACGCCGGCGACGCCTACGGGCTCGCGTTCTCCCCGGACGGGATGGTGCTCGCGTCGTCCGGCGGCGACCGCACCGTGCGGCTCTGGGACGTGGCGAAGCAGAAGGAGATCGCGGTGCTCAGGGGGCACACCGACGAGGTCTACAGCGTCGCGTTCTCCCCGGACGGCAGGACGCTGGCCACCGGTGGCGCCGACGACACGATCCGGCTCTGGGACGTCGAGACGCGCAAGCAGATCGGTGACCCGCTGCAGGCGACGCCCGGTGACATCGACTCGGTCGCGTTCAGCCCGGACGGGCGGCTGGTGGCCGGTGGGGGCTCCGACAAGGTCGTGCGGCTCTGGGACACCGAGACCCGGGCTCTCCGCGACGGTCCGTCGGCGCTGCGCGGCCACACCGACAACATCTACAGCCTGGCGTTCAGCCCTGACGGTCGGACGCTCGCCACCGCCAGCATCGACGACACCACCCGGCTCTGGGACGTCGCGTCGGGCAAGCAGATCGGGAAGCCGCTGAAGGCCGGCGGCGACGTGGACGCGGTGGCGTTCAGCCCGGACGGTCGGACGCTCGTCGACGGCGGCGACGAGAAGGTCGTCCGCCTCTGGGATCTCGACGCCCGGCCGGTGCCGACGCCCAGCAACTGACCTCGCCGGGTGCCCTCGGGTGCCACAGTGGGTCGGTGAACTGGTCGCCGTCGGGTGGAACGTCGTGGTTGGAAGGCCTGTCGGCGTTCGCCGTACTCGCGTTCTTCGTCGCGAGCTGGGTCCGGTCGCGGCGGCGCCGCCGCCGGAACGACAACCGAGCGCCGGACTGACCCCGGCGACGCGCGGCCGATCGCGCGGGGCCGCGGCGAGGGCGGGCCGTCGACGCGGCCCGCCCCACCCGAGCGACTCAGCGTTGCGCGGAGAGTCCCCACTCGGTGTTCGCCGCCGTGTCCTGCGAGCCGAGGAAGCCCTCGCTCGGATTGAACACGTCCTCGCCGAAGTCGACGTCCAGGTCGTCGTCCGTGCCGCCGTGCCCGTCCTCGCCGACCCCCCAGAGCATCGCGAAGTTCCCGCCCTGGTCCATCAGGTCCGAGGTCTCGTCGAACGCCGCGGTGTGCCAGCTGCCGAAGAAGTGCCCGGCCTCGTGGGCGACCGCGTTACCCACGGCCTGACCGACGAACCGCACCCGGTCGCTCTTCGACGTCAAGTACGCCACCAGTGACGGGTTCGCGGTGTTCCGCGCGCCGCCGGGGTTCGACAGATCGTCGAGCAGGACGAGCGCCGACTCCTCGGTGTCGAAGTTGCCGGGGTCGACCGACTGCGAGATACCGACGGTGGACAGGCCGGACTCGTCCGCGGTGCCCCCGATGACCACCCTGCTGACGTTCGGCTGGCCCCAGGAGTCGCGGTTGTCACGGCTGTTCAGCACTCGGATCGCGACCCGATCCCCGAAGTCGTGTTCCAGGTTCTCCCGCACGGTCCGGACGACCGCGTCGAGCGCGGCGTTCTCCTCCTCGCTGCGCAGGCCCCAGCGGCCGAGGAACGCGCGGAACGGGGAGAGCGTCCGCACCCCGGTACCGCCCCAGATGCGGGTGTTGACCTGGGCTCCGTCGAAGTCGAGGAAGATCGTCTGGACCGTGCTGGCCCCGCGCTCCTCCGGCCCCGGTCGGTAGACCTGCAGGGTCAGGTCGTAGCGTCCGGCGCCGCTGCTGATCGCGATCGTGTGCGGGCCGGCGGCGTCGGCGACGTGCGCGAGCACCGCGTTGCCCCCGCCGGGCAGCGGCGAGGTCGGCGGGTAGATCCCCGACTGGTCCTGCCGGGAGGTGAGCCGGAGGTGGTGTTCGGGATCACGGACCGACAGCTCGCGCCCCGACCCGGTGATCGACGCGCCGAGGACGTCGCCCGGCCGGAGGTCGAGCTGGTAGAAGTCGACGTCGTCGGCGTCGAGGCCGAACGTGATCGAGTACGCGCCCTCGGAGCCCACGCCGCGTCCGCTGCCGGAGTCGAACGGGTCTTCCGGGACGGCGGAGTCGTACGCACCGACCGAGATGAAGTACTCGCCGTCGGCCGGGATGTTCACCGCGAGGCGGCTGTCGAGCGTCTCGCCGTCGTCGTCGTTGAGCGCGATCGCCTTACCGGCCTTGTTCCAGAGGACGACCACCGAGTCGAGCTTCGCCACCGTGGCATCGTTCGTGCTCGGCGTGTCCAGGTCGACGAGCAGCCGTTGACCGGCCCTGGCGGTGGTGATCCGGTAGAAGTCGAAGTCGCCCTTCTTGTCCCCGGCCGAACCGTGCGGGCCGTCACCGATCCGCCCGGTGGTGATCCGGCGGGTCTGCGGGCCGGGCAGCACCACGAGCGCGGCCTTGCCGATCGATCCGTTGTCCTCGGCCGGCGGGTCGAACTGGACCGCGGCCGGACCTTCGGCGAGGGTGCCGACCACCCGGGCCGACGGCACCCGCCCGTCGGCCGTCCCGAACCGCTCGAGCTGCTCGGCCGTTCCGATCCGGTCGTTGCCGCCGAGGGTGCGGGCCGGCTCTTGCTCGTCGACGAACACCGGTTCGACGCCCTGCACCGCGATCGCCCGCGGGTCAGCGGGGCGGGAGTTCTTCAGCCCGGCCGCTCGGCGCTTGCCGTCGGCAGCCAGCTTGCCCCGCCAGTAGGACCAGTCGACCTTCTGGGGCTCCGGCACCAACCCGAGGTACGGGTTCGCGCCGCGGCCCGGATGTTCTCCGTGCGCGTTCTTGGCTACCTGCGGCAGGCCCAGCTGTTGGGCGGCGTTCGGCTCCGGTGGGCCCGACGGGGAGTCCGCACCCGATGCGGCCGTCGGCCCGCTCAAGAGCAGCGATCCGGCCAGTGCACCCGCGGTGCCGAGGGCAGCCCAAATCCGACGATGTCTCATGTCCCGGTTCCCCGTTTCCCGTTCGTATGCGCCCGGTGCACACACCGCGGCACAGGCTCGAACAAAGGGAACATAACGTATTAATCGTTCATAATGACTCGTTACCCCCCTGGTGGCGGTCGGTCGAGCTGTGATCGACGCAGGAGCCGTGAGCGGGGTGTGACCTGCCCCACTCAGGTGGCAGACTGCAGCCGACGACCAGCCCTCTCTGTCCTGTGGAGACGTCGATGAACGAGGCAACGGCGCCCGATCGTCCCTTCGCGGCCGGGATGTACGACTACTTACTCGGCGGAACAGCGAACACCGCCGTCGATCGGGCGACGGTCGAACAGATGATCAAGGTCCTCCCCGAGATGCGGGAGGGAGCCTGGGCGAATCGCGGTTTCCTTCAGCGCGCGGTTGCCCGGATGGCGGGCGAGTGGGGCATCAACCAGTTCCTCGATCTCGGAGCCGGGTTACCGACCCAGCGACACACCCACGAGGTGGTGCGTGAGCTGCGCCCGGACGGCCGGGTCGTCTACGTCGACATCGACCCCAGGGTGATCGAGCGCGGGACGAAGCTTCTCGCCGACGAGTCCGGCGCGGCGGTCTTCCAGGCGGACATCCGGGACGCCGAGCGGGTACTGGCCGCTCCGGAGACCCGTGCGCTGATCGACTTCGACCGGCCGGTCGGGCTTCTCATGGTGGCCGTCACCCACTTCCTCAAGGACGAGGACGATCCCTGGGATCTCGTGCGGCGTTACGTCGACGCGGTTCCGTCCGGCTCCTACCTCGCGATCTCCGCACCGACCGCCGACAAGCAAGCGGCCCGCATCCGGGATGCGATGCTGGCCGGCCTCGCGAAGACACCGACGCCGGCCGTCGAGCGGAGCATGGAAGAGTTCAGCCGGTTCCTGGACGGTCTGGAGATCGTTCCGCCCTATTCCGGTGCGGATCCGGTCGTCGCGCACATCGGACAGTGGGGCGCGGAGGACCCGGTCGAGGCCGACGACGACGGATCACGGTGGTGGTACGCGGCTGTTGCGCGCAAGCCCTGAAACGAGCGCTAGCCTGAAGCATGTGTCCGTACCTCGAAAGCCGACCGTCCAGGAGTTGCGTATCGACGTCGCTGCGCAGAGCTGGCAGCGTTCGGGCTCCGGGCGGGGATCGATAGAGGTCGCGTTCGCCGACGCCATCGGCGAACAGTGGGTGTTGATGCGGGTCGCCGGGGACCCGGAGGAGCGAGTGCTGGTCTACGACCGGTTCGAGTGGGAGTGCTTCGTCGACGGAGTACGCAACGGTGAGTTCGACGACGCGATCTGACGGTTCCGGGGCGGCATCGGCTCCGCCTCCACGAGTGACACGGTAGTACCCCCGGTGAGCGAGCGATGCTGACCTGTGGAGGAGCGGAGTGACCACGTACGGCGCGACCGTCGCGAAGCGACGTCTGGCGCGCCGACTGGTCGAACTGCGGGTGGAGAACGGTTACACCGCCAACCAGGTCTGCGACAAGCTGAACTGGGGCCGCGGGAAGGTGGGCCGGTTCGAGGCGAACGTCTGGAAGCGGCCGGAGATGAGCGACGTCCGCGACCTCCTGCGGATCTACGGCGTACCGGACGCCGAGCGCGAGGAGCTCGAGGGCCTCGCGATGCTCGCCCGGGGCCGCGCGTGGTGGCGTGAGTACGGTGACGTGTTCGAGGACGGCGAGTACGCGGGCTTCGAGTCGGACGCCGAACGCATCTCCGTCTACATGCCCCTGATCCTTCCCGGCCTGCTCCAGATCTCGGCGTACACCGAGGCGCACATGCACGTGGGAACGAAGTCGGCGCAGTGGCGGGCCCGCGCGCTGGAGGCGCGCCAGCGGCGTCAGCAAGTGCTCGAGCCGAACGAAGACGGACCCGGCGTCGAGCTGGTCGCGGTGCTCACCGAGGCGTCGCTGCTCTACCGCTGGGGTACCCGCGACCAGCGGCGCGCCCAGATCGCCCACCTGGTGGCGATGAGCCAGCGGCCGAACGTCGAGCTGCGGTTGCTGCGGTTCGCCGACGGACCGCACCCCGGGATGAGCAGCCTGATCAGCATCTTCGACTTCCCCGGTGACGAGCCGGGCATCGCCTTCCTGGAGAACGACGCCGCGGTGCAGCAGATCGATTCGGTCCCCGAGGTCGACGTCTACAAGAAGATTTTCGCGGACATCCGCTCCGCCGCACTGGAGCCGGCCGCGACGACGTCGTACCTCACACGGCTCGGCGACACGCTGGACTGACGTCCGGCAGGGCCTCGCGCTGGCGGACGGAGCAGGCTCAGCGGAGGTGGGCGACCGCCGCGAGCATGCCGGCGAGCGGCTGTCCGGCCGACTCCGGACCCGACGACGCGGGGTGCCAGCGGTCGACCGGGACCAGGCCGGGGCTGACCAGGCGGAGGTCGCCGATCGCCCGGCGCAGTTCGCTCTCGCTGCGCAGGGTGAGCGGCGTCAGCGTGCAGTCGTAGATCAGCCGGACGATCGTCGTCTGATCTGGCGCCGTCGGCCGGTACGTTTCCTGCGTGCGCGTCCGGCCCACGGGGGCGGGGGAGACGGGGGAGGGCAGTGTCGGCGCGTCCGCGGATATCGGTGCGGCCGCCGTCGCGTGGGAGAACGCGAACAGGCTCCCCGGCGCCGCCGTTCGCCGTAGCGGCCCCAGGACGCGGTGCAGCTCGCCCGGCACGAAGTGCAGGACGGCGAGGCAGAGGATCGCCACCGGCCGGTCGAAGTCGAGGAGCCGGCGCGTGACCGGGTGCTCCAGGACGCCGACCAGGTCACGAAGATCGGCGTGCAGGGCGCCGACCCGGTCGGTCAGGCCGGACGCGCGGACGGTCGTCTGGACCTGAGTGACCACCCCGGGATCGATGTCCACCGAGACGACGCGGCACTCCGAATCCAGGGCCAGCGCGACGTCGGGCAGCCCGTCCGCTGACGCGAAGCCCGAGCCGAGGTCGAGGAATTGGGTGACGCCGTGGCGTACCGCGTACTCGACCACCCGGCGAAGGAACGCGCGGTTCTGCCGGGCCACCTCCGCGACGTGCGGCACCGCATCGAGCAGCGCGTCGGCGGCCTCCCGGTCGGCGGCGAGGTGGTTGGAGCCGCCCAGGTAGTAGTCGTACATCCGGGCTGCGCTCGGGCGGAAGCTGTCGACCTCGGTCGGCGTCCGTGGGTGCAGATCACGAAGAGCGGAATCAGGCATGGCGGTTCGCCTCGCTGTGGGTCCACCGATGGTGCGGCCAACTCGGACGCTCGCCGCAGGCGGTGCAGTTCACGGCGCCGCCGCAGCGCGGGCACCACGCGTTGATGCTGCGCAGGTACCAGCCGGACGCCACGCCAGCGAGCAGACCCGCCAGTGCGACCAGGACGAGGAGGACAGCCAGCCCACTCACCTCCTTCAGACGCGCGACTCCGGATCTGTGAAACACAGATTATGAAGCTCTGCTCGTTGGGGCAACACCCTGCCGAGACATCGCCGAGAATTTGTGTCGCTATTACCCCCAGGCGGGAGCGAGCGTGTTTCGCGGCGCGAATTGCCGCAGACCGCGGCAGATCGCTGCTTATTCGGCCCCGATCAACCGATCGAATGCCGAGATCGATCGTGCGCGTGAATTCAACGAGAAAATGCACGCGGCGACACCGAATCAACAGTGCCGCCGCGCTCGTGAAGAGAAAGTGCTCAACCGGTCAGAGGTCGTACCGGCCCGCTTTCACGTCGTCCAGGAACGCGGCGAACGCGCTGCGGCTGACGACGTGAGCGCCCCCCTCGGGCCGCTTGCTGTCGCGTACTGCCGCCACTTCGGGCAGGTTGGGGGCCACTTCGACGCAGCCCGTGTTGGCGCCGGTGCTTCTTTTGGCTTTCCGCCAGTGTGCGTCGGACAGGTCGGTCACTCGATCGTTCCGCTGGTGCTGTTTGCCGCTCATGAACGTCACCGCGCCTTCCTTCTTGACACGTATCACAATCCACCATACGCCTGTTCAATCTGTGATTCACAGGCGCGTGCGCAAATAGCTATCTAGTGTGAATTGACAGCCGAATCCCGGCACGCCGCCCCGATGTTCGCCCCGTATCCCTCTCTGCCGCCTGCGTCGACGTGCCTACGACGACGCATGACGGACACGGCACCGGGTACGCAGGAACCGGACAAATCGAAGGGGGCGCAACCATGCACGGGGACGACATCCATGCCCTGGCAGCGCCGCTGGGCGACGCGGGCGACTTCGACCCGCTGCTCGATCGGATCGGGGACGCCCGGGTGGTGATGCTCGGCGAGGCCAGTCACGGCACCCACGACTTCTACCGGTGGCGCGCGGAGCTGACCCGGCGACTGATCGACGAACACGGGTTCTCGTTCGTCGCCGTGGAGGGGGACTGGCCGGACTGCGACCGGATCGACCGAGCGGTGCGCTGCCGCCCGGGTGGCGGTGACCCCCGGGACGCCCTGAAGGCGTTCGACCGGTGGCCGACCTGGATGTGGGCGAACGAAGAGGTCTCCGACTTCGTGATCTGGCTGCGGGACTGGAACCTCCGCCACGCCATGGCCGATCTCTGCCCGACCACGCCGCCGGAGCCCTTCTCCGGAACGACGGCCCCGGAGCCTTTCTCGACAACGGCGCTGGAGCCCGCCCGGGACGAGGCTGGCGTCCCCGCGCGAGGCCGCCGCGACCTGTCTGTTGTCTCAAGGCCTCGCGCTCGCCTGTCAGCCTCGCCCCCTGGGCGGGCCGTGCACCCCGTGGGGTTTCATGGGTTGGATGTGTACAGCCTCTGGGAATCGCTCGCCGAGATCCTGGGCTACCTGCGCGAACACGATCCGGACGGCGTTCCGGCCGCGCTCGCCGCGTTGCGCTGTCTGGACCCGTACGCGCGGGACCCACAGCGCTACGCGTTCGCGACCGTCATGGGCTCCACCTGCGCTCCGGCCCTCGTCGAGCTGCTCATGACGGTCCGGCAACGCGCCACCGCGGGCGACTCGTCCGCGGCCGGTGACGTCGTCGCGGCCGCCGACCCGTTCCGTGCCTTCGCCGCCAGGCAGAACGCCGAAGCCGCGGTCGGAGCGGAAAATTACTACCGCGAGATGGTGGGCAACGGGCCGGACTCGTGGAACGTCCGCGACATCCATATGGTCAACACGCTCGAGCGGCTCCTCCAGTACTACGGGCCGTCTTCGAAGGCCATCGTGTGGGCGCACAACACCCACATCGGGGACGCGCGGGCCACCGACATGGCCGACGCCGGCATGGTCAACCTCGGCCAGCTCGGCCGGGAGCGCTGGGGCGCCGACGCGGTCGCACTGGTCGGCTTCGGCTGCCACCGTGGCGAGGTGCTCGCCGGCCCCGCCTGGGGCGACCTGGTCGAGGTGATGCCGGTGCCACCGGCGCGGGCCGGTTCCCTGGAGGCGGTACTGCAGGCGACGTTGCCGGAGCCCGCGCTGTTCGTGTTCCCGCCGGGCGTATACGCGTCCGGCCACACCGGTGCGCGACCGGCCTGGATCGCCGACGTCCTGCCGCACCGGGCGATCGGCGTCGTGTACCGGCCGTCGCGGGAGTCGTACGGCAACTACGTACCGACCCGACTGGGGGACCGGTACGACGCGTTCGTCTGGCTCCCGGAGACGACCGCGCTGCGGCCGCTCGAAGCGACCCCGGTCGGCGGCGAGCTGCAGACGTTCCCAGCTGGCGTCTGACCTCCCGCTCGGAGGCGCCTCCCCAGCGTCCGCGGCGCCGCCGACGGGTCGCCGGGAAACCACCTGTGGCGGGCCGCTGACGGGCGATCTTCGGGAAGTCCGGCTCGCCGGGCTGCGGGCGCGGGCACCGGCGGGCGTCCGCCATGGGGAGAGCCGCACGCAGGGCGCGGGCACCGGGTGCCCCTGCGGTGGGAACTACGCTGACGCGGTGAGCGCCACGTTGGTCGTCAAGGACCTCTCCGCCGGGCACGGCGATCGAACCCTGTTCTCCGGTCTCGATCTGGTGGTCGCCCCGGGCGACGTGATCGGCGTCGTCGGGGCCAACGGCGCAGGCAAGTCGACGCTCCTGCGGCTACTGGCGGGTCTGGACAGCCCGGAGACGGGGATGGTCCGCCGTACTCCGGTCAGCGCGACCGTCGGGTATCTCCCGCAGGAGTCCGAGCGACGTCCCGGCGAGACCGTCCGGGACTTCCTCGACCGACGGACCGGCGTCGCCGCCGCCCAGGCCGCCCTGGACGCCGCCACCGAAGCGCTCGGCGCGGAGGCGCCGGGCGCCGACGACGCCTACGCCGACGCGTTCGACCGCTGGCTCGCACTGGGCGGCGCCGACCTCGCCGAGCGCGCCGAGACCGTGGCCGACGACCTGGGCCTCTCGATCGACCTGGACGCCCCGATGACCGGCCTCTCCGGCGGGCAGGCCGCCCGGGCGGCACTTGCGTCGCTGCTGCTCAGCCGGTACGACGTCGTGCTGCTCGACGAGCCGACCAACGACCTCGACCTCGCGGGCCTGGACCGGCTGGAGCGGTTCGTCACCGGCCTGCGCACCGGCACCGTGCTGGTCAGCCACGACCGCGAGTTCCTGGCGCGCACGGTGACCGCCGTGGTGGAGCTCGACTACGCCCAGCAGCAGATCAACACGTACGGCGGTGGCTACGCCGCCTACCTGGAAGAGCGCGAGGTCGCCCGGCGGCACGCCCGGGAGGCCTTCGACGAGTACGCCGATACCCGGGCGGCGCTGGTGGAGCGGGGCCGGGCTCAGCGCGCCTGGATGGAGAAGGGCGTCAAGAACGCCCGCCGGAAGGCGCCGGACAACGACAAGGTCGGGCGGAAGTTCCGCTCCGAGGCGACCGAGAAACAAGCCTCCAAGGCCCGGCAGACCGAGCGCCTGATCGAGCGGCTGGACGTCGTCGAGGAGCCCCGCAAGGAGTGGGAGCTGCGCATGACGATCGCGACGGCACCCCGGGCCGGTGCGGTGGTGGCGACCCTGCGCGGTGCGGTCGTGCGCCGCGGCGACTTCACGCTCGGCCCCGTCGACCTCCAGCTCGACTGGGCCGACCGGGCGGTACTGACCGGGGCGAACGGCTCTGGCAAGTCGACGCTGCTCGGCGTCCTACTGGGGAAGATCAGCCCCGACGAAGGGTCGGCCGCGCTCGGGCCGGGTGTGGTCGTCGGCGAGATCGACCAGGCTCGTGGTCTGTTCGCCGGGGAGACCACGGTGGTGGACGTGTTCGGGGCCGCGGTGCCGGAGCAGAATCCCGGGGAGATCCGGACCCTGCTGGCGAAGTTCGGCTTGAAGGCCGCGCACGTGCACCGGGCGGCGGGGTCGCTCTCACCGGGGGAGCGGACCCGCGCCGGGCTGGCGTTGTTGCAGGCGCGCGGGGTGAATCTGCTGGTGCTCGACGAGCCGACGAACCACCTCGACCTACCGGCGATCGAGCAACTGGAATCCGCGCTGGCGACGTACCCCGGGACGCTGCTGTTGGTGACCCACGACCGCCGGATGCTCGAGACCGTGGAGACGAACCGGCGCTTCCACGCCGACGCCGGAAAGGTCACCGAGCTCTAACTCTCCACGATGTCCTTCAGCGGCGTCGCCTGCAGGATGCTGGGCGGCGCGTTCCACTTCTGCAGCGTCGACCCATCGCACTTCGCGACGACGATCTTCGAGATCTGCTGGCCGATGGAGTACAGGTCGGGGTTGTCGGCGTTCGGGTCGGTGGGCGACAGGCAGTACCCGGACTGGTCGACGATCGTGTAGCTCGTCGCGTACGTACCGGTGTTGCCGAAGAACCGCCAGCGCAGTTCCTGGGCGGTCGACGTCGTGCTGCAGCTGACGATCCGCACGTACTGCCCTCGCACGGTCGAGCGCGGACTGCGCAGGCAGTACAGACCGCCCTTGTTCGTGGTGACCAGCGACTCCACTCCGGTGGTGTTGTCGACGATCGTCGGTGTCGTCCACTTCTGGTTCCACGCCACGTTGGCCGGGTTCGGGGCCTGCTTGCACTGCCACGAGATGAGGTGGTCGGCGTCCGTCTTCTGACCGGTGACGTCGAGGCAGCGTCCGAACTGTTTGAAGTTGACCAGCTGGCTGACGGCCGCGCCGGCCGCGCCGGCGCCCGCGGTCGCTTCCGGGAAGAAGGACTGCACGTTGCTGTTGCTCACCTGGCACTTCGAGCCCGACGCGGATCCGAGCACGACGAAACTGCCCGCGACGTTGGGCGTCTGGACGTTGAAGCAGTAGCCGTTGAGCGTCGAACCGTTCGACGTGCCCTCGAAGTTGGCGCTGTCGTTGTAGCTCCACTGCTGCTGCGGCTGCGTGGTCGTCGCACACGGCTGCACGTACACGACTTTGCCGACGGCCTGTGGGGTCCCGGCGTCCAGGCACATGCCGAGCGGCATCGTCGGTGTCCTCGACGACACCAGGCTGAGCGTCAGGTTCGTGTTGTACGCCCACATCTGTGCGACGCTGCCGGCGCTGCACGGCCGCATGGTCAGCGGTGTTCCCGCGGCCGGTGAGCCGGAGCCGGCGTCGAAGCACAGGTCGGTGGTGCTGGCGGTCTTGTAGACGTGGACGAGCCCGCCGGAGATGTTCACGTCGCTGGTCTTGAACGCGTAGGTGCCCCGGAGCGTCCGGATGGTCTTCCGGGTGGAGATTTCGGAGTTCGGTGTGTACGTGCCGGTGGACCGCAGCAGCGCGTAGGCCGGCGTGCTGAACGCGCCGGCGCCGCTGATGCAGCGGATCGTGTTGGCGGCGAGCCACGCCGCCGACCGGTTCTGCGGATCGACCGGGTAGTAGTCGATCTCCACCGTGTACGAGGCCTTCGCTGCCGCGCTCACCGCGGCGACGGTGCCGGAGAGATCGACGCAGGGGAGCTCGGTCAGCACCCCGGTCGCTTTCCCGTCGTTCGCGGCGCGGATGTGCGCGAGCGCGACGTCCAGGCCGGTCTGGGCGGCGTTGAGCGCGGCGACCCGGGCGATCTGGCTGCGGGTGTTCGTGTTCTGCGCGATCACGGTATTGACGAGCAACGTCGAGAGCAGCACGCCGACCATCGTCACCAGCAGCGCGACCGGTAGCGATCCCCGCTCGTCCTGTCTCACGAGACCCCCCGCCCCTCCGCGCACGCCGTGGTGCTCGACGTGGTCAGCGTCGTGTTCAGCGCGGTGAACGTCGCGCTGAACTGCCGGGTGGTGGACCTGGCCGGGCCGCCGGCCGTCGCGGTCAGCGTGATGCCGAGCCGCTGGAAGTTGTGCGTGGCGTCGGCGGCCGTCACGGTGAACGGCGTGGTGGCGGAGACCCCGTTCGCCAGCTGGGTCCACGGGGTCGGGGCGAGCGCCCCGGTGCCCTGTACCCAGGTGCGCTGCTGGAGTTCGCCGGTGGAGGGCCGCAGCCGCAGCTGCGTGCAGACCGGTACGCCGGTAGAGGTGGTGAGGAACTCGACGTAGGGCTCGCCGTTGACCACACCCGGGGTGCTCACCCCGGACGCGTAGCGCACCTGGCGGTCGAGCCGTCCGAATGCGATACCGAGCTGCTGCTGGGCGTCGGCGATCGCCTGCGCCCGGTTCGCCGACGAGTACAGCGAGAGGATGCTCGTCGTCGAGACGCCCATGAACACCGCGGTGATCACCATCGAGACCACCGCTTCGGCGAGCGTGTACCCGGAGTCGTCGGCCAACCGCGGAAGCCGGATCATGTCACCGTCCAGACGAACATCCAGTGCGACTTCTTGCTCGCCGTGTCGGTCGCCGTGAGCTTCGTGAGGTACGTGCCGGCCGCGGTCGGGGTACCCGAGACCGTGCCGGAGGCCGGGTTGATCGACATGCCGGTCGGTAGGCCCGTCGCCGACCACGCCTTGGCTCCTGTCCCCCCGGCGACGCCCGGCGAGAACGAGTCCGCCGTCCCGACCCGCGTCGAGCGAGCCGTCGGGGCCGTCGTGATCCGCAGCCCGGTACTCGTGGTGACCGTGGTGACGATCTGGAGCTGCTCGAAGTTGCCCTTGGTGTCGGTCACCCGGAACGTGACCAGGAACCGGCCGGCCGCCGCGAGGACCCCGTTGACCTGGCCGGTCTTCGGGTCGTACGAGACGCCATCGGGCAGGTCGGTCGCGTACCAGGTGTAGGGCGGGGCGCCGCCGGTCGCGCTGGCCGGCACCGCGAAGACTGTGCCCAGGCCCCCGGACTGGTCTCCGCGCGGCCACTTGACGTACGGGCCGACGGTCCAGAGGAACTGGGTGCTGGCGGTCTTGCCCGCCGCGTCGGTGACCGTCACCTTGACGACGTACTCGCTGGGGTACGTGGGCGTGCCGGTGATGATGCCGGTTGTCGCGTTCAGCGTCAGCCCGGGCGGTAGACCGGCCGTCTGCCAGAACCCCACGCTGCTGGGCACACCGGCCGCCGAATACTTGTACGGGGCGACGCCGCCGGAGGCCACGAGCTGCAACGGGGTGGCCGGACGATTCGTCAGCGTGGACTGGTCGGCGGGCGTCGTGATGCTCAACGCCGGCTTGACCACCCAGGAGAAGGTCGTGGCGGCGGCCTTCCCGAACGTGTCGGTGACGGTCAGCGTCACCGACCTGGTGCCGACCGTCGTCGGCGCGCCGGAGATCGTGCCGGTGGCGGCATCGATCGAGAGGCCCGGCGGCAGCCCGGCCGCTACCCAGGTCATCGGCGACGTCCCGCCGGCCAGCGTCGGCGTGAACGTCAGCGCGGTACCGGCGATGCTGGTGATCGTGCCGGGGTTGGTCAGGGCGGGGAGGGCGGCGATCACCCAGGAGAACGCCGCCGAGCCGGTCAGGCCGAATCCGTCCGTGGCGCTGGCCACGACGGAGTACGTGCCGGCCGTCGTCGGTGTGCCGGTCACGATGCCGCTGGAGTTCATCGTCAGGCCCGGCGGCAGGCCGGAGGCGTTCCAGGTCAGCGGCGGCGCACCACCGATCGCGGTGACCTCCAGCCGCACCGGAACGGTCAGCTCACCGTTCTGCCGCCCGGGGTTGACGACCTGCGGCGCCTGGGCGGTCTCGTTGGTGTTGAAAATCGGGTCGGTCGCCGCCGCGCTGACCAGCGTCGCGGCCACCTGGCTGCAGCCGCGGTCCGGGCAGCCGGTGCCGGCCCAGGTGACCACGACGACCACCCGGTAGAACAGCACGGCGTTCGGGAGCGAGGCGGCCGTGCAGTCGCCGCCGAGTAGCGGCTGCCAGCAGCGCCCGACGTACCAGCTGCGGGCGAACCTCATCCGGTTGAGTTCGATCAGCTCCGATGCGAGAGGCAGTGGGGCTACCTCCTCCGGAGCCACTTGGTCGTCCCAGGTCTGCTCCATCGTGCTCAAGTACGGGTGGACGGGGGAGTCGGCGGTGACCGCCGACCACTGCGCCTCCGCGCTGGCCCGGTCGCGGCCGGTGGTGACCGACGATCCCCGGAGCGCGCGGACCCGTTCCAGCCCGTCGCTGATCAGCTGGATCGCCGTCTGGGTGTTGCTCTGGACGTTCGTCGCGCGGACGCTGTTGGTGAAGAAGCTGGTGAGAGCGGCCATCACGACACCGATCAGCGTCATCGCGGTCATCAGCTCGATCAGGCTGAAACCGGCTTCGCCGTCGGCGGAGCCGACCCGGGCGCCACCGTCCGGGAGGCCGGCCCGGGGAACATCGGGAAGGCGTCCGCGCATCAGTCCGTCGTCTGTGTGCTCGTGGTCAGTGCGGAGCCGGCCACCGTCGGCGCCACGAACGCCCGCATGCCGAGCGTCAGGAGCACCGAGCCGCGCAGCGAGTTGCTGGACTCGTTGGGCACCGCGTTGGTGGTGCTGACCAGCACCGCCCGCGGCTGGACGCGCTGCAGCTGGTTCACGAAACCCTCCAGCTTGGACGCCGATCCGGTCGCGGTGATCGTGAGCGGCAGCGCGTAGACCGTCGCGCCGGCCGCGCCGTTGACCTGGGTCGGCGCGCCGACGATCAGGCCTTCCACCGCGACGCCCGCCCGGGTGGCGGAACTCTGCACGTCCCGCAGGAACGTGGAGAGCGCAAGGGTGGTGGGCAGCGCGGCGCGGGCGGCCTCGTACTCGCTGCGGTACTCGGCGAGGCGGCTGTTCTGGCTCCGCACCTCTGCCAGCCGGGAGCGGAGCGAGTCGACGGACGCCTGCGCGGTCTCGGTCTGCGCCCGCAGCTCCTCGGTCCGGGCGTTCTGCGGTCGGATCAGCAGGAACCCGCCGAGCGCGATCAGCAGCAGCGCGCCCACGACGCCGCCGGCCACCCAGAGCCGAACCGTATTGCCGCGGAGCGCGGCGGCGTCGAACAATCCGCTCGGCGCCCGGCTGCTCAGCTGGCTGAGGACCATCGTCGTCTCCGCTCAGTCGCTCTCGGACGTGTAGTGGTGGCTCAGCAGCGTGGGGGAGAGGTCAGCGCGGAGCGTGAAGTTGGACCCGTCCTCCTGGTCGGTGACGCCGGCCAGCAGGACGTTGCCGACCCCGGAGACCTTGCCGAGCGAGTCCACGTACCCGGCGATCGCGGACTTCGTCGTGCTGGTGCCGTTGATCGTCAGCGAGCCGATCGGGGTCTTGCCGTCGCTGCTGGGCAGACCCGACGCGGTCGTCGTGGAGCTGCCCCCGGTGGTCGGGTCGGTGAGCGCGATCGAGACGCCGGTCAGCTCCAGCCCCCGAGGCGCGGCCGCGCGCAGCCTGGCGAGCAGCGTCGACCACTGGACGTCGGTGGCGAGCAGCGTCGACAGCTGGTTGTTGATCTGCGTCGACTGGGTCTGGGCGTTGATCAGTTCGCTGTAGGCGCGCATCTGCTGGCGCAGCCCGATCGCCTCGGTCTCGGCCGCGGCGAGCTTCTCCTCCTGTCGGGCGGACTGCCAGTGCGCCAGCGCGTACCAGGCGGCCAGAAGCACCAGGACGGTGCCGAGGGCGGCCAGCACGATCAGGCGGATCCGGCCGACCTGGCGCTGCTGCACCACCTCGGGCGGGAGCAGGTTGGCGCTCAACGTGAGCAGCCGGTGTGCCGAGCCGTCCGGCACCGTCGGGGTCTCCACGGTCGTCATCGGGGTGCTCCTCCCGGCCGCGGACCGCCCGGCCGCCGGTCGCGCGGCCTCACGCCGCCCCCAGCGTCAGGCCGATCGAGATCGTCGCGGCGAGCGGAACGGTGTTCACACCGTCGTGCCGCGTCCGGCGGGTCCGACGCAGCCGCGACAACGGATCGGCCTGCTCGACCTGGAGGCCGAGCTGGTCGGCGAGGGTGTCGGTCAGGCCGGGTAGCTGGCCGCCGCCGCCGGCGAGGACCAGCCGGGCCACCTGGCTGTGCCGCCCCGCCGTGCTCAGATAGGCGAACGATCCGCGGATCTCGTTGAGCAGCGGCCGGATCGCCTCGCGCACCGTGTCGGCGACCTCCGGCCCGTGCTCCGTCCACAGCCCGATCCGGCACTTCAGCGCCTCGGCCTCCGGCAGCGGGACGCCGAGCCGGGTGGCGAGCGCCGAGGTGATCTCCGCGCCGCCCCGCGGGATCGTGCGGACGATCAGCGGGACGCCGTCGGAGTGCACGACGACCGTCGTGATCTGGGTACCGACGTCGACGATCGCCTCGACCTGGTCGTCGAGGCGGGCGGCGGCGCGCAGCAGCGCCAGTGACGCGAGGTCCACGCGGAGGACGCTGAGCCCGCCGTTCTCGACGGCCTCCACCGCGGCGAGGATCGGCTCCTTCGGCGCGGCGACGAGCAGGCCGCGGATCGTCTCGCCGCGGCCGGGCTCCTCGAGCGGCAGGAAGTCCAGCACCGACCGTTCGACCGGCAGCGGCAACAAGTCGCGAACCTGAAACGGTAGCGAGGCCCGGAGGTCCTTGGCCGGCAGGTTCGCCACCGTCATCTCGCGGACGACCGCCTGCATGTTGGTCACGCCGAGCACGACCTGCTTGGTCTTGAACGGCGCGGCGGCCCGCAACTGCCGGACCGCGAGCGTGACGACCTTCGGATCCTGGATGACGCCGCTCTGCACGGCGCCCGGCGGGAGCAGCACCTCGGCGTAGTTGGTCAGCAGCGGGCCTTCCTTGCCGTGGCTGGCCTCCACCGCCCGCATCGACGTGCAGCCGATGTCCAGGCCGATGATGGTTGCGACCGCCATGCGCTGCTCCTTCGGTCGGTCGGCCCGCTCAGCCGGCCACGTAGACGACGGACGCGTACCAGTTCGCGATCGGCGGGGCCGCGAACACCGCCAGCAGCCCACCGGCCAGCATCGACGGTCCGAACGGGATAGGGGTCTTCCCGGTGGCCCGCCGGGTGGCCAGCAGGATCACGCCGACGGTGCCGCCGAGCAGGAACGCGGTGAACGTCCCGACCCAGACCGAACTCCAGCCCAGCCAGCCCAGGTAGAGGCCGAGCAGACCGGCGAGCTTGACGTCGCCGAAGCCCATGCCACCCGGGTAGGCGAGGGCCATCAGCCAGTAGGCGCCGTAGAGCACGGTCATCGCGGTGATCGCCCGGGTGGCCGCCGCCCAGTCGGAGCTGAGGGCGGCGGCGGTGAGCAGCAGCGCCGCTCCGACTCCGTACGACGGCAGGACGATCCGGTTCGGCAGACGCTGGACGTCCAGGTCGATCAGCGTCAGCGGCACCGCGATCGCGGCCAGGTACAGGTAGGCGGGGAGCGCCCACGTGACACCGAACCGGGCCGTGATCGCGACGAACAGCAGCGCGGTGCCGAGCTCGACCAGCGGGTAGCGGACGCTGATCGGAGTGCGGCAGTCGGCGCACCGCCCGCCGAGCACGAGCCACCCCACCACCGGCACGTTGTGCCGGTGGCGGATCGGCGCCTCGCAGGCAGGGCAGTGCGACGCCGGGCGGAGCAGCGACTCGTCGCGTGGCACTCGATGCACCACGACGTTCAGGAACGAGCCGACCGCCAGCCCGAGCACTCCGGCCAGGACCAGGATCATCGTCGGGTCAGCCGTTGGCCGTCAGGCAGGCGTCGACGTCGGTCGCGCTGGACTTCGCCACCGACTTGCTGGTCGACGAGTTGTACGAATAGACGGTCTTTCCGTCGGTGTTCTGGCCGCAGATTACGTAGTACGTGTCGTTGTTCTTGACCGCGAGGATGTTGTTGCTCGAGACCGTGACCGTTCCGTTCGTGCCGGTGCCGGTCTTGGGCTCCAGAGTCAAGTTCTGTCCCGCACTGCCCTTCACGTCCTTGGGGTACTGGTTGCCGTTCGCGGTATAGAACTGCTCGACCGCGCTGATCGCCCCACGCACGTCGGAGGACGCGGACGTATTCGCCGCGCCCTTCTTGTAGTTCGAGTACAGCGGAACGGCGATCGCGATCAGGACGCCGATGATGACGACGACGACCAGCAGTTCGATCAGGGTGAACCCGCGGTCGCGGTCCTCGTCCTGGCCCGGCCGGCGGCGGAGCAATGCGGTCATACGAATGTTCTCCTGCGATAGGAACGGATGTCGGTGCCGGCGAGGGACCATGAGGAAACGTTCGGGCCCCGGCATGCGCCCAGATAGGGACGCTGCGCAATGGCCGGCCGCACTGTCTCTCACTACTGGGCGCCTTGAATGTTTTGGTAAATCGTGAACATCGGCAGGTAGAGACAGATGATCATCGCGCCGACGATGACGCCCATGAGCAGCACCATGATCGGCTCGATGGACGCGGTCAGGGAGTCGGCCGCGGTATCCACCTCGCGATCGTAAAAATCGGCAACTTTATCCAACATCTGACTGATCTGACCGCTTTCTTCGCCGACCTCGATCATCTGCGCGACCATGCGGGGAAACACCGCGTGCTGGCTCAGTCGGCTGGACATCGGTTGGCCGTCGCGCACCGCGTTCTGCAGGTCGGTCATCGCGTTGGCGACCACGGCGCTGCCGGTGGTGGCACCGACGACGTTCAGCGCCTGCAGCACCGGGACGCCGGCGCCGAGCAGCGTCCCGAGGTTGCGGGCGAACCGGCTGATCGCGATCTTGGTGAACAGTCCACCGAAGACCGGCATGCGCATCTTCGCCTTGTCGAACGTCAGCTGCAGGGACGGGCGTCGGCGCAGCTCCCGGCGGGTCAGGACGACGCCGACGACGAGGACGGCGATCGTCAGTGGGGCCGACCAGACGAGCGTGTGGCTGACGTTGACGATGATCTGCGTCGGCAGCGGGAGCTTCCCGCCGAGCTGGGTGAACATGCGCTCGAACACCGGCACGATGAAGATCAGAACGGCGGCGATCATCACGATCGCGAACAGCAACACCACGACCGGGTAGGTCAGCGCGCCCTTGATCTTGCCGCGCAGCGCGTCGTCCTTCTCGAAGTTCGCGGCGATGCGCTCGAGCGCGGCGTCCAGGAAACCACCGGTCTCGCCCGCGCGGACCATCGCCACGAGCAGCATCGGGAACACCCGCGGGTGTCGCTCGAGCGACGCCGAGAGCGCGACGCCGCCCTCGACGTCGATCCGCACCTCGGCGATCGCCCGGCGCAGCGTGGCCTTCGTCGTCTGGTCCTCCAGCACGGCCAGCGACCGCAGCAGCGACATGCCGGACGCGGTCATCGTCGCGAACTGGCGGGCGAACACGGCCAGATCGCGCTGCGTGGTCCGGCCGGTCAGACCGGGGATCCGGATGTCGCGGTTGAGCCCGGTGCCTGCCTCGGTGACCGAGAGCGGCACGACGCCCTGCTGGCGCAGCAGCTGGACCGCCGCGTTGGCGTTCGGGGCGGCGATCTTGCCCCGGGTTCGCTTCCCGCCGGGATCGACGCTCTGGTAGTCGAACGTCTTCGTGCCGGCGTGACGCCCGGTCGGGACCCCGACGCCTGCGTAGCTCGTCAACCCCGCACCCCGCACTTCGCGCGATCGCTCATCGTCGGCCCGCCAGCCGCGCGTACTCCTCGACCGAGTGGCAGAGCGTGAGCCCCTGCTCGAACGTGATCACCTGCTGCCGCACGCGCTCGGCCAGGTGCTGGTCGAACGAGAGCATGCCCTCACCGGCTCCGGCCTGCATGAACGACGAGATCTGGTGGGTCTTTCCCTCCCGGATCAGGTTCCGGATCGCCGGGGTGAGCGACATGATCTCGGTGATGATCGTCCGGCCGTTCCCGTCGGCTCTGGGCGCGAGCGCCTGGCTGATCACGCCCTGCAGCGCGGTGGAGAGCTGGGCCCGGATCTGCGGCTGCTGGTGCGGCGGGAAGATGTCGATGATGCGGTCGATCGTCTGGGTGGCGCTCTGCGTGTGCAGTGTGGCCAGCACCAGGTGACCGGTCTCCGCCGCGGTCAATGCGGTGGACGTCGTCTCCAGGTCGCGGAGCTCGCCGACCAGGATGATGTCCGGGTCCTGTCGCAGCGCGGCCTTGAGCGCGTTGGCGAACGAGTCGGTGTCGTCGCCGACCTCCCGCTGGTTGACCAGGCTGCGACGGTGCGTGTGGAGGAACTCGATCGGGTCCTCGATCGTGACGATGTGCGTCGAGCGGGTGCGGTTCGCCAGGTCGACGAGCCCGGCGAGCGTCGTCGTCTTGCCGGAGCCGGTGGGGCCGGTGACCAGCACCAGACCACGCGGTAGCCCGGCGAACCGGGCCACCGAATCCGGAACGCCGAGCTCTTCCAGCGGCTTGATCACGTGCGGAATGGCGCGGAACGCCGCCGCGCACGACCCGCGCTGCGTGTAGAGGTTCACCCGGAACCGGGAGACACCCTCGACGCTGTACGCGAGGTCGAGCTCGTGGTCGCGCTCGAACTTCGCCCACTGGACATCGTCGGTGGCCGCCCTGGCGAGCGCCGCGGTGTCGGCCGGGGTCAGGTCGTCGTAGCCCGGGAGCGGGCGCAGCGTGCCGTTGATCCGCCCGGTCGGCGGGGCGGCGACGGTCAAGTGCAAGTCGGATCCGCCCGACTGGACGAGCGTCACGAGCATCGCGTTGAGGGACTCGCGGTCCTGGTCGGCGGCGGTCGGCGCGAAGTCCCGCCGGAGCGTGCCGACTGCGTCCACCACCGATGTCCACCCCCCGTCCGCTCTGATCGGCGTCCGGCCGCGGATGCTGAGCGAAACCCCTCAGACGGTCACGCGGAGCACCTCGGGCAGCGACGTCTGGCCGCTGCACGCCTTGCTGAACCCGTCGACCCGCAGGTCGCGCATGCCTTCGGCGTCGGCGACCCGGTGGATCTCGCGGGCGGACGCGTGGTCGACGGTCAGCCGCTCGATCTCCTCGGTCACCGGCATCACCTCGTGCACCGCGATCCGGCCGCGGAACCCGGTCCCGGCGCAGTTCCGGCAGCCGACCGGCTTCCAGAGCATCTCCGGCGCCCCGAGCTCCTCGGTCGGCCAGGCCGCGCCGGCGAGTTCGGACTCGGTCGGCTGGTACGTCTCCTTGCACCAGTCGCAGAGGCGGCGGGCCAGCCGCTGGGCGACAACACAATCCACCGACGAGCCGACCAGGAACGGTTCGATGCCCATCTCGGTCAGCCGGGTCACCGCGCTCGGCGCGTCGTTCGTGTGCAGCGTGGACAGCACCAGGTGACCGGTGAGTGCGGCCTCGACGGCCAGCTGGGCGGTCACCCGGTCGCGGATCTCACCGATCAGGATGATGTCCGGGTCGGACCGCAGGATCGCCGGCAGGACCGCGGCGAACGTCAGCCCTGCTTTCAGGTTGACCTGGATCTGGTTGACGCCGGGCAACCGGTACTCGACCGGGTCCTCCACCGTGATGATGTTGACGGTCGGCTTGCTGATCTCGGCGAGCGTCGCGTAGAGCGTCGTCGACTTGCCGGAGCCGGTGGGGCCGGTGACCAGCACCATGCCGTGCGGCTTGCGGTACGCGGTGGCGAAGCGGGTCATGTTCGCCTCGGTGAAGCCCAGCGTGCCGAGCTCCAGCTCCATGCCGCCGCCGGTGTCGAGCACCCGGAGCACGACCTTCTCGCCCCAGACCGTCGGCAACGTGGCGGTCCGCAGGTCGACCGCGCGGTTGTTGATCTCCACCGTGATGCGCCCGTTCTGCGGTACGCGCTTCTCGGTGATGTCGACGCCGGACATGATCTTCAGCCGGGACACCAGCGCCGCCTGGACGTTCTGCGGGACGTTGTCGATCTCGTGCAGCACGCCGTCGATCCGGAACCGCACGCGCATGTCGTGCTCGGTCGGCTCGAGGTGCAGGTCGGAGGCGCGGCTCTGGATCGCCTGCCCGATCATCGAGTTCACGTACCGGACGATCGGCGCGTCCTGGTCGCTGCTGGTCAGGCTGGAGACGCTGGCCGGCGTCGGTGCTTCGGCGCGGAGGGTCTCGGCGACCTCCCCGAGGTCGTTCTCCTCGCGCTGCAGCTTCGAGATGATCTTGCGCAGCTCGGTGCGGGCGACCATGACCGGGCGGACGACCATGCCGGTCGCGGCCCGGACGTCGTCGAGCGCGACGATGTCGCTGGGGTCGGTGATGCCGACCGTGATCTCGTCGCCGTCGATCGACAGGCCGAGGACGCGGTGCCGGACGACCAGCCCGATCGGGATCTTCGCCAGCGCGACCGGGTCGATCGGGTAGTTGACGAGGTCGACGCTGTTCATTCCGTAGACGTCGGCGGACGCCGCGGTGAGTTCGGCCTCGGTGACCACGTGGTCGTTGATGAGGATGCCGCGCAGCGACCGTCCGGATCGTTCCGCCTCCGCGGCCGCCCGGTCCAGTGCGGCAGGGTCCGCACCGCGTCCCTTGAGCGCATCGATCAGGGGGCGGAACGTCTGGTACATGGTGTCCTTCGCGACGGCGTCGAGAGCGCTGAGCCGTCTCCGGCGTCGCGGACACGGCTCAGGTCCGTCTTATCGGCGGGGCGCGGCGATTCCTTAGCTCTCCCGTCGCCCGAGCCCGCCCCGCGCCCCGCGCGCCTCGTGCTGGGTCAGGCGGGGACCGGGACTGCGGAGAGGGCGGCTAGGTCGTCCAGCAAATCCACCACCTCGGGGTGGATTCCGCCCAGCGCTGACCGCTTGATCCACAGCGCCGCCTGCAGCCGGCGGCGGCTCAGCGCGGGCTCGGTGTCGGCGTGCAGCAGGGCCAGCCCGTGCAGGCAGACCGCGACGTCGTAGTGCTCCGGCCCGGAGTGCCGCCGGTAGGTCGCGAGTGCCCGCTGGTAGAGCGCGTTGGCCTCGGCCCGCCGGTCGAGGGCGGCGAGGACGGCCGCGAGCGCGACGGCGTCCCCGGCAGCTGCGGGGCTGTCGGCGCCGACCGCGCGCTCCCGCCGGGCGAGCGCCGACCGCGCGTCCGCCTCCGCTTCGGCGAACCGCCCGTCGGCGTAGGCGTAGGCGGCCGCGCCGCGGTGCCGGTCGGCTTCGGCGTTCCAGCGCCGGCGTGACTTCCACATGTGAGCTGCTCCTTCGGCGTGCCCCGCCGATGCTCATGCTTCTCCGGTACCGCCAGCGGAACCACGTAAAAGTGCACTCAGCGCCCCTCGAGCATCAGCCCTTTCTCACCGGCGGTGAGGCGGAGCGTGCCGCTCTCGAGGGACATGCGCACGGTGCCGGCGTTCAGCACGGCCAGGACCGCCCGCTCGGTCGCGTCGGCGCCGCCACCGCACGCCATCTTCGTGGTCACCACCGGCCCGAACCGGACCTCGGCGGACTCGAGGGCCACCGACCCACTCAGCCGGTTGCAGCCGGTCGACCCGGTCACCCGGTTCTCGTCGAACGTGAGGAACGCCTCGACACCCGCCGGGACGCTGCCTACGCTCTCGCCGCTCACCAGCCCGGTGACGACCCATCGGGTGCCGATCACCGGCGGCGACGTCGACTCGAACGGTGCGAACCTGATCTCCGTCCGGTCGGTGGCCAGCACCAGGTCGCGGGCGGCCAGGCGCCAGGTGGGCGTCGCCCGGAAGAACGCGGACAGCCACTCGTCCTCCGCCATCCGCGGCGGGTCGCACCCCATCTCCGTCGTCATCAGGTCGCCGACCCGCAGCCGGTCGCCGTCGATCGTGACCGGCCCGCTGATCTGGTTGCAGGCGGCCTGGACGTTGATCGTGCGGTCGGTGCCGAACCGCAACGTGATCGGTACGTCGGTGGCCAGCGGCCGGTCCGCGCCGTCCTCGGTCACCGCGACCGACCGGAACACCTTCCCGGCGAGCGGGTCGTCGGGCCGGTCAGTGGCTGGCGACTCCGAGCCCTCGGCGGGGCCGCACGCGGCGACGAGCAAGAGCACGAACAGCAGCGCGAGTCTGGTCATGACCGGTTGGACGCGGCGGAGCCAGCATTGGATCCCACGGTTTTACCCCGATCTGTACGGTGAACGCCAGGCGGCGGAAGGTGATCTGATGACCAGCTCCGACCAGTATCTGCGGCTCGGCCCGGAGTTCTACGCCGATCCGCACGCCGATTACGCGTGGCTGCGCGAGGAGCGTCCGGTCGCCCGGGTGATCACACCGCTCGGCAACCCGGTCTGGCTGATCACCCGGTACGACGACGCGCGCGGCGCGCTCACCGACCCCACTCTGCACAAGGACAGCGAGGAGTTCCGGCAGCTGATGGAGGCCCGGTACGGGCCCGGCCGCCGGACGTTCGAGGACGCGATCAACGCGCACATGCTCAGCGCCGACCCGCCGTCCCACACCCGGCTGCGCAAGCTGGTCGGCAAGGCGTTCACCGGCCGGGCCATCGCCGCGCTCCGCCCCCGGATCGAGCAGATCGCGGCCGAACTGCTGGACGCGATGGAGGCCGGCCCGGACCGCGTCGACCTGCTGGACGCGTACGCCGTCCCGCTGCCGATCACGGTGATCTGCGAGCTGCTCGGCGTCCCGAAGGACGACCGGGACGACTTCCGCTCCTGGTCGAACACGATCCTGCAGTTCGGCGACGAAGAGACCCACACCGCCGCGGGCGCCGCGATGGCCCGCTACCTCACCGACCTGGTGGACGCCCGTCGCGAGCACGCAGGCGACGACATGCTCGGCGCGATCGTCCAAGCCAGCGAGGACACCGACCAGCTGTCCCGGCACGAGGCGATCTCGATGGCGTTCCTGCTGCTGGTCGCCGGCCACGAGACCACCGTCAACCTGATCGGGACCGGCACGTTCGCGCTGCTGCGCCATCCCGAACAGCTCGCGGCGCTGCGTGCGGACCCGGCGTTGGTGCCCGGTGCGGTGGAGGAGTTCCTCCGTTGGGACGGACCGGTACACCTGGCCACGGTCCGGTTCACCACGGAGCCGACCGTCATCGGCGGCGTCGACATTCCGCCCGACGAGGTGGTGCTGGTATCGCTGAGCGCGGCCAACCGCGATCCGCACCGCTATCCGGACGCCGACACGCTCGACGTCCGGCGGCAGGCGAGCAGTCACCTGGCGTTCGGGCACGGCATCCACCACTGTCTCGGCGCTGCGTTGGCGCGGCTCGAGGGCGAGGTGGCGTTCACCCGGCTGCTGGAGCGGTTCCCGGCGTTGGCCCTGGACGCCGAGCCGGACGAGCTCACCTGGCGCCCCTCCACGCTGATCCGCGGCCTGGATCGCCTCCCCGTACGCCTCCGCTGAAAATCTGTCCCGATTCCGACGTATGCGGGCCGCGTGACACGTCGGAAGCGGGCCAATAATCTCAGCGTGTGCCGCCGACGCGGCGGCTGATCTCGGCCGCGGTGCGGCGGACCTGCGGGGCGAGCGTCGCCGGGTCGCCCTCCGCCACCGGGTACGTGACGGCTATCGCCGCGACCGGGTGGCCCGCGTGGTCCCGCACCGCCGTCGCCACGGACGCGAACCCGGGCGTCACCTCGCCGTCCTCGGTCGCGTACCCGGCGCGTCCGGTGTCGCTGAGCAGGCGGCGCAGTTCTGCATATGTTGTCGGCCCCAGATCGTGGCGGCGGACGAACGCCGCCGCGTCGGGGAACAGCGCGCGCACCGCCGGGGCGGGGAGCGCGGCGAGCATCGCCCGGCCACTCGCGGTGAGCTGCGCGGGTAGTCGCACCCCGACGTCGGTGACGAGCGGGGGCCGACCGGGTGCGCGCTCCTCGATCACGTAGATCACCTCGCGGCCGTGCAGGACGGCCAGGTGGGCGCTCTGCCCGACGCGGTCGACCAGCGCCGCCAGCGGCACCCGCGCCAGCCGCTGCAGCGGCGCCTGCCGGGTGTAGCCGGTGCCCAGCTCGTAGGCGCTCACCCCGAGCGCGTACCGCCGCTCCTCAGGCAGGTGGACGACGAAACCGGCGTCGGTGAGCGTCGTCAGCAGGTGGTAGGTGGTCGAGCGGGGAAGCCCGAGATCCCGGGCGATCGCGGCCGCTGGAACGGGCCCGGCCTGCCGAGCGAGGTACCGCAGGATGGCCAGCACCTGCGCGGCGGCGGGGACCTGGGAGGAACGCGGCGGTGTCGACTCGGGGGCACGGGACGCCTCGGCCATGCGTCGACCCTAGCCTCTTGTCTGGGATACCAGACAAGACCCGGCCCGGCGTTCTGTCCTCCGGCGACGCCGGTGGTGTCCCATGGACCCATGGGTGATGCGGTGCTGGTCGGTGCAGGTCCTCTCGATGCGGACGACGTCGTGGCGGTGGCCCGCGCGGATGCCCCGGTCATGCTGGCGGCGGAGGCCGAGCTGGCGATCGTGGCGAGCAGCCGGGTGATCCAAGAGCTGGCCGACGACGACACGCCGCACTACGGCGTCTCCACGGGCTTCGGTGCGCTCGCCACCAAGCACATCCCCACCGACCGTCGCACCGCACTGCAGCACAGCTTGATCCGCTCGCACGCCGCCGGCTCCGGCCCCGAGGTCGAGCGGGAGGTGGTCCGTGCGCTGATGCTGCTGCGGCTGGCCACGCTCGCCACCGGGCGTACCGGCGTCCGGCTGGAGACCGCGCAGGCCTACGCCGGGCTGCTCAACGCCGGGATCACGCCGGTCGTCCACGAGTACGGATCGCTGGGCTGCTCCGGCGACCTGGCGCCGCTCGCCCACTGCGCGCTCGTCCTCACCGGTGAAGGGTTCGTGACCGACGCGCTCGGTGTTCGCCGCCCGGCCGCGGAGGCGCTGGCCGCGGCCGGGCTCACTCCGGTCGCGCTCCGGGAGAAGGAGGGGCTGGCGCTGATCAACGGCACCGACGGCATGCTCGGGCAGCTCCTGCTCGCCGCCGCCGACCTGCGCCGGCTGCTGCGCACCGCCGACCTCACCGCGGCGATGAGCGTCGAGGCGTTGCTCGGCACCGACGCGGTGTTCGCCGCCGACCTGCAGGCGTTGCGTCCGCACCCGGGCCAGGCGGCCAGCGCCGCGAACCTGCGAGCGATCCTCGCGGGCTCGCCGATCATGGCCAGCCACCGTGACCCGCATGCCTGCACTCGCGTGCAGGACGCCTACTCGCTGCGGTGTGCCCCGCAGGTGCACGGCGCCGCCAGGGACACGCTCGCGCACGCCGAGGCGGTCGCCGGTCGCGAGCTGGCCGCCGCGGTCGACAACCCGGTCGTCACGGTCGACGGCCGGGTGGAGAGCAACGGCAACTTCCACGGCGCCCCGGTCGGCTACGTGCTCGACTTCCTCGCGATCGCGGTCGCGGACCTGGCGTCGATGGCGGAGCGCCGCACCGACCGGCTGCTCGACGTCGCCCGCAGTCATGGTCTGCCGCCGTTCCTGTCGCACGACGCCGGGGTCGACAGCGGCTACATGATCGCGCAGTACACCCAGGCCGCGATCGTGTCGGAGCTGAAGCGGCTCGCCGCCCCGGCGAGCGTCGACTCGATCCCGTCGTCGGCGATGCAGGAGGACCACGTCTCGATGGGGTGGTCGGCCGCCCGCAAGCTGCGCCGAGCGCTCGACGGCCTCACCCGGGTGCTCGCGATCGAGCTGCTCACCGCCGCCCGAGCCCTCGACCTGCGCGCACCGCTCGCCCCGGCGCCGGCGACCGGTGCGGTTGTCGCGCGGCTGCGGAACACCGTTGCGGGCCCGGGACCCGACCGTTACCTCGCGCCGGAGATCGACGCCGCCGTAGCGCTGGTCGCCGACGGAAACGCGCTGACCGCCGCCGAGTCGGTCACCGGCCCACTGCACTGAGCCGAGCGCTTCGTTCACACCGAAGCGCTCCCGGCCCTCGTCCCCGCGGATCGCTCGATCCGCCAGCAGGAAGGATCGCCCGATGGAAGGCGCCCGACCCGTCCGCGCCGCGCGCGGCACAGCGCTCACCGCCCGGTCGTGGCAGACCGAGGCCCCGCTGCGGATGCTGATGAACAACCTCGACCCCGAGGTGGCCGAACGCCCGGACGACCTGGTCGTCTACGGCGGCACCGGCCGGGCGGCCCGGAACTGGACCAGCTTCGACGCGATGGTGCGCACGCTGACCACGCTGAAGGACGACGAGACGATGCTGGTCCAGTCCGGCAAGCCGGTCGGCGTGATGCGGACGCACGAGTGGGCGCCGCGCGTCCTGCTCGCGAACTCGAACCTGGTCGGCGACTGGGCGACCTGGCCGGAGTTCCGCCGCTTGGAGCAGCTGGGCCTGACCATGTACGGGCAGATGACCGCGGGCTCGTGGATCTACATCGGAACACAAGGCATCCTGCAAGGCACCTACGAGACGTTCGCGGCGGTCGCGGCCAAACGATTCGACGGAACGCTGGCCGGGACGCTCACCGTCACCGGTGGCTGCGGTGGCATGGGCGGGGCCCAGCCGTTGGCGGTGACGCTCAACGGTGGCGTCTGCCTGGTGATCGACGTCGACGAGACCCGCCTGCGACGACGGGTGGATCAGCGCTACCTGGACGAGGTCGCGCCCTCCCTGGACGAGGCGATCACCCGCGCGCTGGAGGCGAAGCAGGACCGCCGCGCCCTCAGCATCGGCGTCGTCGGCAACTGCGCCACGGTGCTGCCCGAGCTGCTGCGGCGCGGCGTCGCCGTGGACGTCGTCACCGACCAGACCAGCGCGCACGACCCGCTGTCGTACCTGCCGGAAGACGTCGACCTCGCGGACTGGCGAACCAGGGCCGAGAAGGACCCGGTGGACTTCACCGCGCGCGCCCGCGCGTCGATGGCCAAGCACGTCGAGGCCATGGTCGGGTTCCTCGACGCAGGTGCCGAGGTGTTCGACTACGGCAACTCGATTCGGGACGAGGCCAGGCAGGGCGGGTTCGACCGGGCGTTCGCGTTCCCCGGCTTCGTACCCGCGTACATCCGGCCGCTGTTCAGCGAGGGCAAGGGCCCGTTCCGGTGGGCGGCGCTCTCCGGCGACCCGCGGGACATCCACGCCACCGACGAGGCCGTGCTGCGCCTCTTCCCGGAGAACGACCACCTGCACCGCTGGATCCGCGCCGCGCAGGACCGGGTCGCGTTCCAGGGGCTCCCGGCCCGGATCTGCTGGCTCGGTTACGGCGAGCGGGACAAGGCCGGCGTCCGGTTCAACGAGATGGTGGCGTCCGGTGAGCTGAGCGCGCCGATCGTGATCGGGCGGGACCACCTCGACTGCGGCAGCGTCGCGTCGCCGTACCGGGAGACCGAGGCGATGGCCGACGGCTCGGACGCGATCGCCGACTGGCCGCTGCTCAATGCGCTGGTCAACACCGCGTCCGGAGCGTCCTGGGTGTCGATCCACCACGGTGGCGGTGTTGGTATCGGACGGTCGATCCACGCCGGGCAGGTCACGGTCGCCGACGGGACCGCGCTGGCCGGGCAGAAGATCGAGCGGGTGCTCACGAACGACCCCGGCATGGGCGTGATCCGGCACGTCGACGCGGGTTACGAGGACGCGGTCGACGTCGCCGCGACGCGCGGGGTGCGGATCCCGATGCAGGAGGGTGCGTGAGCTTCGAACAGCTCTGGTCCGACCTGCTGCCGGTAGGACGGGCCGACTCCGGCGGCTACCGCCGCTTCTCCTGGACGCCCGCCGACACCGAGTGCCGCTCCTGGTTCGTCGACACCGCGCGCGGCCTCGGGCTGGACGTCGAGACCGACCGGAACGGCAACCAGTGGGCGTGGTGGGGGTCGGGCGACGACGCGGTCGTCACCGGGTCCCACCTGGATTCGGTGCCGGACGGCGGTGCGTTCGACGGGCCGCTGGGCGTGGTGTCGTCGTTCGCGGCGGTCGGGGCGTTGAAGGCCAGGGGTGTGGTGCCGCGGCGCCCGCTCGCGGTGGTGAACTTCGTCGAGGAGGAGGGGGCGCGGTTCGGCGTCCCGTGCCTGGGCTCCCGGTTGCTGACCGGTGCGGTGGACCCGGCCCGAGCGCGCGCGTTGCGCGACCCCGCGGGCGTCACTTGGGCGGAGGCGATGGACGCCGCCGGGCTGGACGCCGGTGGGCTCGGCGCCGATCCGTCGCGGCTGGCCAGGATCGGGACGTTCGTCGAGCTGCACGTCGAGCAGGGGCGTGCGCTGGTCGATACCGGGGCGGCGGTCGGCGTCGCCAGCGCGATCTGGCCGCACGGACGGTGGCGGTTCGAGTTCGCCGGTGCGGCCAACCACGCCGGGACGACCCGGCTGGCCGACCGGCGCGACCCGATGCTGACGTTCGCCGCCACCGTGCTCGGCGCCCGTGAGCAGGCGGCGCTGGCCGGTGCGCTCGCGACGTTCGGCCGGGTGACCGTCGAGCCGAACGGCACCAACGCGATCGCCTCGCTGGTCCGGGCATGGCTGGACTCGCGGGCGCCGGAGTCCGCGGTGCTCGATCGGGTGGTCGAGCAGATCACCGCGCTGGCGGCCGAGCGTGGCGACCGGGACGGCGTGACGGTGACGGTCACCGCGGAGTCCGAGACGCCGATAGTCGAGTTCGACGGCGGCCTGCGCGACTCGCTGGCCGCGCTGGTGGGGGCGTCCGCCCCGGAGGGTGCGTGCTCGGTGGTCCGGGCGGACGGGACCGCACCGATCCTGCCGACCGGAGCCGGCCACGACGCCGGGGTGCTGTCCGCGCACGTCCCGACCGCGATGCTGTTCGTGCGCAACCCGACCGGGGTCTCGCACGCACCCGACGAGCACGCCGGGCCGGACGACTGCCTGGCCGGCGTCGACGCGCTGGCGTCCGTGCTCGAACACCTGGCGACGCGGTGACCGGGCCGGGCACCGGCGCCGCTGCGGACGTCTACTGGGCCGAGGTGGCTTGGCTCCCGGACGGTGCCGCGGAACGCGTCCGGATCGACGTGACCGACGGGCGGATCGCCGCGGTGACGCCGGACGCCGAGGAACCGGTCGGCGCTACTCGGCTGCCCGGCCTGACGCTGCCGGGGCTGGCGAACGCGCACTCGCACGCGTTCCACCGCGCGCTGCGCGGACGCACGCAGGCCGACCGCGGCACGTTCTGGACGTGGCGCGAGCAGATGTACGCGCTGGCGGCCACGCTGACCCCGGACAGTTACTACACACTCGCGCGGGCGGTCTACGCCGAGATGGCGCTGGCCGGGATCGTCTGCGTGGGCGAGTTCCACTACCTGCACCACGGCCCCGGTGGGACGCCCTACGCGGACCCGAACGCGATGGGCGCGGCGCTCGTCGCGGCAGCGGCCGACGCCGGTATCCGGATCACACTGCTCGACACCTGTTACCTCGTCGGCGGGCTCGAGCCTGATGGGGCGACGCGCCCACTGGACGGGCCGCAGCTCCGCTTCGGCGACGGCGACGCGGAACGCTGGGCGTCGCGGGTCGCCGCGCTGACTCCGGCGAACCACGCCCGGGTCGGGGTGGCGCTGCACTCGGTACGCGGGGTCCCGGCGGAGCAGATCGGTGCGGTCGTGCGCTGGGCCGCGGAGAACGGTGCCCCGCTGCACACCCACCTCTCCGAGCAGCCGGCCGAGAACGAGGCGTGCCTCGCGGCGCACGGGGTCACCCCGACGCGCCTGCTCGCCGACGCCGGTGCGCTCGGGCCACGTACGACCGTGGTGCACGCGACCCACCTCACCGCCGCGGACGTGGCGTTGATCGGCGGCTCGGCCACGACGACCTGTGCCTGCCCGACGACGGAGCGCGACCTGGCGGACGGCATCGGTCCGATTCGGACGCTGTTCGATGCCGGGTCGCCGGTTTCGCTCGGCAGCGACAGCCACGCGGTGATCGACCTGTTCGAGGAGGCCAGAGCGGTGGAGCTGGACGAGCGGCTGCGGACCCGGGAGCGTGGGCACTGGCGGGCGGCCGAGCTGCTCGGGACCGCGTTCGCGCACGACTCGCTCGGCTGGCCGGACGCCGGTGCCCTGCGCGTCGGTGCCCGGGCCGACCTGGTCACGGTGGCGACCGACACGGTGCGGACCGCCGGATTCACGCCCGGCACGGCCGCCGAGACCGCGGTGTTCGCTGCCGGGGCCGCGGACGTGCGCTCGGTGATCGTGGACGGCCGGGTGGTGGTGGCTGACGGTGCCCACACCCGGGTCCCCGAGGTCGGTCGCGCCCTCGCGGACGCGCTCCGGGGCCTCGCATGACCGCGCGGACGCCTCGGCTCGGCGCCGCCGCGGGAAGCACGGTGATCACCGGGATCGGGATGCTGGTGACCCAGGATCCCGACCTCGGCACGCTGCACGACGCCGCGCTCGTACTGGAGAACGGCCGGGTCGCCTGGGCCGGGCCGTCCGGCGCGGCGCCCTCCGCCGACGTCGCCGTGGACGCCGCCGGGCGCGCCGTCGTCCCGGGCTTCGTCGACAGCCACAACCACCTGGTGTTCGCCGGTAACCGCTCGGCGGAGTTCGCGGCCCGGATGGCCGGGACGCCGTACGCCACCGGGGGCATCCGCACCACGGTCGCCGCGACCAGGGCGGCCGGCGACGACGAGCTGCGGACCCGGCTCCGGACCCTCGTCGACCAGGCCCACCGGCAGGGCAGTACGACGCTGGAGATCAAATCCGGCTACGGCCTGTCGGTACCGGACGAGGAACGGTCGCTGCGGCTGGCGCGCGAGGTCACGCCCGAGACGACGTACCTGGGCGCACACGTGGTGGCGCCCGGCGCCGACCCGGGGGAGTACGTCGACCTGGTGTGCGGCCCGATGCTCGACGCCTGTGCGCCGCACGCGAAGTGGATCGACGTGTTCTGCGAACGTGGCGCGTTTGATGCGGACGCCACCCGCGCGGTGCTGTCCGCCGGGGTCGCGCGCGGACTGGCGCCCCGGGTGCACGCCAACCAGCTCGGCACCGGACCGGGGGTGCAGCTGGCGGTCGAGTTCGGTGCCGCGTCCGCGGACCACTGCACGCACCTCTCCGACGCCGACGTCGACGCGCTGGCCGCCTCGGACACGGTCGCCACGCTGCTGCCGGGCGTCGAGTTCTCGACCCGGTCGCCCTACCCGGACGCCCGGCGCCTGCTGGACGCGGGGGTGACCGTGGCGGTGGCCACCGACTGCAACCCCGGGTCGTGCTTCACGTCGAGCATTCCGTTCTGCGTCGCTCTGGCCGTGCGGGAGATGCGGATGACGCCGGCGGAGGCGCTGTGGGCGGTCACCCGCGGCGGGGCGGCTGCACTGCGCCGCGACGACGTCGGGCATCTCGGCGTCGGTTCCCGCGCGGACGTCGTCCTGCTCGACGCCCCTGATCCGGTCTACCTCGCGTACCGTCCGGGGGTACCGCTGGTCGCCGGAGTTTGGAAAGCGGGCATTCCAGTCACATAGCCACCCCGCGTTGGTTAAATCCTTCCTTAGTGACGCTCAGGCGTGGACGGCGTCCATACGCTGACGCTGTGGAGTGGAGCCGCGAGCGCAGGCTGGCCAATGTTCTCTCGTTGCTGTTCTGCGGAGTTCTGGCCGGTGTCGTGTTGGCGGCTGTCGCCTTCCCGGTGGTCGGGGCGACCGGTTGGACGGCGAAGTCGGCCTCCGACTCGTTCCGCAATTTACCGACGGAGATCAGGATCCCGCCCCTTCCGGCGGCGTCGACTCTGCTCGCCGGCGACGGGCGGACCGTGCTCGCGACGTTCTTCGAGGAGAACCGGCGGAGTGTGCCGCTCAAGGACGTCGCGCCGGTGATGCGCCAGGCGATGGTCGCCGCCGAGGATCTGCGGTTCTATGAGCACCACGGGGTCGACGCAAAGGGAATCCTGCGCGCCCTCGTCCGCAACCAGGCCTCGGGTGAGGTCACCCAGGGCGCCTCGACGCTGACCCAGCAGTACGTCCGGTCGGTGTTGAAGTACAGCGCAACGAACGAGAACCAATTGCGGGCCGCCACCGAGGAGACGGCGGCCCGGAAACTGCGCGAGATCCGGTACGCGGTCGCGTTGGAGGAGGGGCTCTCCAAGAATCAGATCCTGGAGAACTACCTGAACATCACCTATTTCGGCAACGGCGGCTACGGAATCCACACCGCGTCCTGGGTCTATTTCGGCAAGAAGCCCTCGCAGTTGACGCTCCCCGAGGCGGCGATGATCGCCGGCCTGGCCCAGGATCCGACGCGCTACAACCCGGTCGAGAACAAGCGGTACGGGACGAGGCCGGCGCTCGAGCGGCGCTCGTACGTCCTGCGTCAAATGGTGAAGATGAAGTACCTCACGCCGGCGCAGGCGGACGCGGCGGAGAAGGCGCCGCTCACGCTGAACCCGCAGTCCAACGTGCAGGGCTGCCAGTACAGCAGGGTGAGCTTCGGGTTCTTCTGCGGCTGGTTCGTCGACTGGTGGAAGGCCAACCCGTCGTTCGGGCTCGCCAAGGCCGAGCGACTGGCTGCGCTGAAGCGGGGCGGCTACCGGATCGTCTCCTCGATCGACGTCCGGATGCAGAAGGCAGCGCAGAAGCAGGTCGACAGAGGACCCAGCGCCTACAGTCGATTCGCCACCGGGATCGTCATGGCGCAGCCGGGTACCGGCCGAGTTCTGGCGATGGCGATCAACCGCAAATACGGCATCACGAAGAATCCGGGTGGTAAGACGTACCCCTACACGGAGAACCCGTTGCTGAGCGGGTCGACGGTCTCCCCGGGGTACCAGGCCGGATCGACGTTCAAGATGTTCACGATGTTGGCCGCACTGCAACGGGGCATTCCGCTGAGCCACACGCTCTACGCGCCGCGGCAATTCGTATCGCAGTACGTCGGCGGCTGCAGATTCGGCAGGTACTACTGTCCCCGCAACGCGTCCGGCTCGATGACCGGCGCCCATACGATGTCCAGCGGATTCGGTGAGTCCGCCAACACCTACTTCATCCAGCTGCAGCAGGAAACGAGCGTGAAGGCCGCCGTCGCCGCCGCGCAATCGGCCGGCGTGGTGTTCCGTGGCTCGAAGGACCTGCAGAACATCAAATGGGCCAAGAAGAGCGATCAGGCCTGGGGGTCGTTCACCCTGGGAACGGCTCAGGTGACCCCACTCGACATGGCGAACGCCTACGCGACGGTGGCGGCTCGGGGGAAGTACTGCCGACCGACGCCGGTCCGATCGATCACCGATCAGGGTGGTCGTCTCTTACCGGTGGGAAATCCGTCCTGTAGACGGGCGTTCAGCCCGCAGGTCGCCGACGCCGCGAGTGACGCGGCCCGCTGCCCGGTGGGGGACAGCACTCTGTCCGGTGTCTCCTGTACACACCCCGGCGGTGGCGCCACCGCGACGAGCGTCGGCGGAGCGATCGACCGGCCGATCGCCGGGAAGACGGGCACCACCGACAACAACAACGCGGGGTGGTTCGTGGGCTACACGCCGAACCTCGCGGCCGCATCCTTCATCGCCAATCCGGACAAGTACTACGACACTGTCCCGAACAGTCAGCTCCCGATCCAGATCGTTCGGGAAACCTTCGAGACCGCGTTACGCGCCATGCCGGTGAAGCAGTTCGTCCCGGCGCCCAGACGGTTGTCCTGGGGCACGATGCTCGTCGTTCCCGACGTGAAGGGCGAGACGACGGACGGCGCGATCTACCGGCTCCGGGCGGCGGGCTTCAACGTCTCGATCAACTACCAGGCGGAGGACTCCGACCAGCCCGCCGGCCGGGTCTCCCGGACCGAACCGCCGGCCGGGAGCTACATCAGCAAGGGCAGCAGCATCCGGATCAACGTCAGCAACGGCAAGAAGTCGCCCCGGGATCCGCGGATCGAGCAGCTGTGCAAGCTCGAGCCGAAACTGCCCATCTGCGCGATCAAGCCCGGCGAACCCGGCTTCCCCGCCGCCCCCGGCCGCCCCTGACCCCAGGCGCCGCCCTCCGGGTGTGGGCACCGCTGGTGCCGCTCGGTGGGTGGTGGGCGCTTTTCCCGAAAGGCCACCTCTGGCGGCGCCCTCAGGGGTGCTCTTCCCGAAAATCCGTCCCGGGCGGTGCCCTCAGCGGTGCTCTTCCCGAAAATCCGCCCACTCGCGGCACGGTCGGGGCGCTCTTCCCGAGAAGCCCCGGCGCCGGCGGCGGGCACGGAACGCGAAAAGGAGCCCGCGTCGGCGGGCGGC
>NZ_BAAAYN010000008.1:61493-103989 GCF_039536245.1 Cryptosporangium minutisporangium
CCGCGCGCAAGGCCGCCTCGACCGTTACGTGGTCTCAAGGCCTTGCGCGCGGCCGTCAGGCTCGCCCCTGGACGGGCCGCCCACTAAGACAGGCCGGCGGTGGTTAGCCACTCCTTCGCCACGGCGTCCACGTCCTGCTTGTCGGAGACGACCTTCTTCACGAGCTCGGCCAGCGTCGCCGTGTCGAGCTTCGCGGAGACCCCGTTGAGCGCCTCCTTCGCCGTGTCGTTGACGCCCTCCTTGTTCACCAGCGGGGTCACGTTCTGAGCGCTGAACAGACCCTTGGTGTCCTCGAGCGCCACGAAGTCGTTCTCCGCGACCGCCGGGTCGGTGGTGAACAGGTTCGCCGCCTGCACGTCACCCTTCTTCAGCGCCGACACGGTGATCGGCCCCGCGACGTCCAGCGACTTGAACTCCTTGAACTCGACGCCGTACTTCTCCTTGAGCCCGACGATGCCCTGCGCGCGGGTCTTGAACTCCGGCGGCCCACCGATGACCAGGTCCTTCGCGACCGGCTTCAGGTCGTCGAGCGTCTTCAGCTTGTACTTGGCGGCGGTCTCCTTGGTGACCGCCACCGAGTCCTTGTCCTCGGCCTCGGCCGGGTTCAGCAGCTCCAGGCCGCTCGGCAGCTTCTGCTTGAGGGCGGCGTCGACCTCTTCGCTGGTGGTCGCGGTCGCGGCCTTGTCGAGGTAGGCCAGCAGCGCGCCGTTGTACTCGGGCAGCACGGTCAGGCTGCCCTTCTCGATCTGCGAGTAGATGACCTCGCGGGCGCCGATGTTCAGCTGCCGCTTGACCTTGATGTCCTTGGCCTCCAGCGCCTGGGCGTAGATCTCGCCCAGCAGCACGTTCTCCGGGAAGTTCGCGGAGCCGACCACGACCTCGTTGCCCCCGCCGGAGGAGTTCAGCGGGTCGTCGCCGGAGGAGTCGTCGCCACCACCGCAGGCGGTGAGCGCCAGCAGGGCGGCGGCGCTGCCGACAGCGAGCAGCGTACGGAACTTCGTTCTCATGGATTCCCTCTCAAGCGGGCATGTGGCGGATGGATGGTATGGGGGTAGTCCGACAGTTCTGCGGGTTCATCTCACGGGCGCCCGCTGGCGGAGGCCTGGCGAGACGATGAGGCGCTGGACACCCACGAAGAGCGCCTCGGTACCGAGCGCGAGCAGCACGGACAGCACCGCGCCGCCGACCATGACCTCGTACTCGCGGCGGGCCAGCCCGTCGAAGATGTAACGGCCGAGGCCGCCCAGCCCGACGTACGCCGCGATCGTCGCGGTCGAGACGATCTGCACGGCCGCGGTGCGGAGGCCGAGGATGATCAGTGGCAGGGCGACCGGCAGCTCCACCTGGAACAGCACCTGCCTGCCCTTCATGCCCATGCCGTGGGCAGCGTCCCGTAGCTGCTTGTCCACTTGTTGGACGCCGGCGTAGGTGTTCACCAGGATCGCCGGGATGGCGAGCGCCACCAGCGGCAGCAGCGTCGGCGTGAGGCCGATGCCGAAGACGACGACGGTGAGGCCGACCAGGCCGACGGTGGGCAGCGCGCGGGCGGCGCCCGCCGAGTTCACCGCGAGAAACGCGCCCCGTCCGGTGTGTCCGACGAACAGCCCGAGCGGCAGCGCGATCAGCGCCGCGATCAGCAGCGAGAGCCCGGAGTAGAAGAGGTGTTCCTGGACCCGGTTCGGGATCCCGTCGACACCCGACCACTGCGCCGGGTCCCCGAACCAGTTGATCGCGCGGGTGACGATGTCCACTACGCCACCCCCGCCGTCGCCGCGCCGGCCGGGTCCGCGGTCACCGGCTCGGTCGATCTCCCGGCCCGCGTCCACGGGGTGAGGAGCCACTGCAGCCCGACCAGCACCGCGTCCGCGAGTACGGCGAGCGCGACCGTGAGCACGATTCCGACGATGATCGGCGTGATGAAGCTGCGCTGGATCCCGTCGACGAAGAGCTGGCCGAGGCCGCTGATCCCGATCAGCGAACCGACGCTCACCAGGCTGATGTTCGAGACGGTGGCGACCCGCAGGCCGGCGATCACGACCGGCACCGCGATCGGCAGGTCGACCTGGAGCAGCCGGCGCACGCCGCCGAAGCCCATCGCAGTCGCCGCCTGGCTGACGTGCTCCGGCACCGAGCGCAGCCCGTCCACGACGTTCCGGACCAGCACCGAGAGCGTGTAGATCGTCAGCGGAATGATCACGGTCCAGCCGGTGAAGCCGGTGTAGTCGATCAGCACCACGAACAGCGCCAGCGAGGGCAGCGCGTAGAAAACGCTGGTCAGCGCCAGCACCGGCGCGTACAGCCGGCGCACCCGGACGCAGACGATGCCCAGCGGCAGTGCGATCAGGAGGCCGAGCACCACCGGCACGACCGCGAGGTAGAGGTGCTGGAGCAGCAGCTCTCCGAGGAGGTCGTAGTGGTCGGGGATCCAGGACCAGCGCCAATCCCAGGTCATTCGCCCGCCCCGGCGGGCGACGGCTGCGACCGTGCGGCGGACGGCTCGGTGGACGACCCGCCGGACGACCCGCCGGACGGCTCGGTGGCCGGCTCCGCGGAGGGCTCGTGCGTCCGGGCTCGCAGCGCGCCGGTGATCTGGTCGTGACCGGCGAGCCCGAGCACCTTCCCGTCGGAGTCCACCCCGATCGCGTCCCCGGACGGGTTGAGCACCGAGCTGTCCAGCGCCGCGCGCAGCGAGTCACGCCCCACCGTGAACACCCGGCCCGCAGGCTGCGGCCCGTCGGACGACCCCGGCGCCAGCCACCCCTCCGGGCGGCCCGCCGCGTCCACCAGCAACCGCCAGGTGTTCGCCGACGTCCCGGACGTCACCACCCGTGCCGTGTCCAGATCCAGGCCGTCCGACCCCACGAACGACAGGCGGCGCACCCCGCGGTCGGCGCCGAGGAACTCCTCGACGAACGCGTCGGACGGCGCTGCTAGCAGCCGCTCCGGGGTGTCGAATTGCCCGATCCGGCCGCCGACCTCCATCACGCAGACCAGGTCGCCGAGCTTCACCGCCTCGTCGATGTCGTGCGTGACCAGCACGATCGTCTTGTGCAGCTCGGTCTGCAAGCGCAGGAACTCGTCCTGCAGCCCTTTGCGGACGACCGGGTCGACCGCGCTGAACGGCTCGTCCATCAGCATCACCGGCGGGTCGGCGGCGAGCGCACGGGCCACGCCTACGCGCTGCTGCTGACCGCCGGAGAGCTGGTGCGGGTACCGCTTGGCGAACGCGGCGGGCAGGCCGACTCGCTCCAGCAGCGCCATGGCGTCCGACCGGGCTTTCTTCTTGTCGTGGCCGAGCAGGAACGGAACGGTGGCGACGTTGTCGACGATCGTCCGGTGGGGGAGCAGCCCACCCTGCTGGATCACGTACCCGATCCGGCGGCGCAGGGTCGGCGGATCGACGTCCAGCACGTTCTGGCCGTCCACCGTGATCGTGCCGGACGTCGGGTCGATCATCCGGTTGATCATCCGCAGCGTCGTCGTCTTGCCGCATCCGGACGGGCCGACCAGGACGGTGATCTTGCCGGCCGGGATCTCCAGGCTGAGGTCGTCGACGGCGACCGTGCCGTCCGGGAACCGTTTGGTCACGCTCTCGAAGGTGATCACCCGATACTCAGCGCTCCCGCCGGTAGTGAATGGCTTCATTCATGCTTCTGATGTCTGAAGATGGGGTCAAGATGAAGGTGTGTAATCGCTCGTCGGTGAAGAGGTGGAGATGTCGGAGGTGCTGCTCGACGGCGCTGCGCTGACCGCGGAGCAGGTGCGCGCGGTAGCCCGGGACGGTGCCGCGGTGCGGGTGCATCCGGACGGCGTCACCCGGGCGAACGCCGCCCACCAGGCGGTCCAGGCGCTCGGCGCGACCGGTCCGGTCTACGGCCGGACGACCGGCGTCGGCGCCAACCGGCTGGTCGCCGTCGAGTACGAGAGCTCGTCCGGCCCGGTGGTGCTCGGTCCGGAGGGCAGCGTCATCTCCCGCGAGGTGGCCCTCCACCCTCCGGCTCGGCACGACGCGCACGGACTCCGCGTGCTCCGCAGCCACGCCGGCGGCGCCGGTCCGCTGCTGGACCCGATCAGCGTCCGCGCGATGCTCACCGTGCGCCTCAACCAGTTGGCCGCCGGCGGGTCCGGCGTCGAACCCGGCCTGCTCGCCGGATTGGAGATGGCGCTCAACCACGGCCTCACCCCACCGGTCCACGCCTTCGGGGGCATCGGCACCGGCGACCTGCCCGCGCTCGCGGTCACCGCGCTCTGCCTGCTCGGCGAGGTGCCCTGGCGAGGCGGAACGATGGAGCCCGTCCCGTTCGATCCGGCGGACGCACTCGCGTTCATCAGCTCCAACGCCGGTTCGATCGGCGAGGCCGCGCTCGCCTGCGCCGACCTCTCCGAACTGCTGCGGGCCAGCACCGTGACCACCGCGCTGGCGTTTCTCGCCTGCGACGGTAACAGCGAGGCGTACGAGGCCGTCGTCCACCTGGCCCGGCCGCACCCCGGTCAGCAGACCGTGGCCGCCCGCCTGCGCGACCTGCTCGCCGGCCAGGCCCTCAAACCGGCCCGGATCCAGGACCCGTACAGCTACCGGGCAGTGCCGCAGGTGCACGGGCCGGCGCTGGACGCCGTGGTCGCGCTGGAGCGCACGCTCGGCATCGAGCTGAACGCCCCGGCCGAGAATCCGCTGGTCGACCCGGTCGGTAACCGGGTGCTGCACAACGCGAACTTCCACACCGCGTACCTCGGCCTGTCCCTCGACGCGATGCGGAACGCGCTCTACCAGACCGCGGCGCTCTCGGTCGCCCGGCTGAGCCTGCTGCTCGAGCCGGCGTTCACCGGGCTCCCGCCGTTCCTCGCGGCCGGTCCGCCCGGGTCGTCCGGACTGATGATCCTCGAGTACGTCGCGCACTCGGCGCTCGGCGCGCTGCGGCTCAACGCGACCCCGACGGCGCTCGCCACCGCGGTGGTCTCCCGTGGGGTCGAGGAGCATGCGCCGTTCTCCTCGCAGGCCGCCCGGAACTCGCTCGACGCGGTCGCCAGCTACCGGGTGGTGCTCGCCGCGGAACTGGTCGCGGCCGTGCGTGCGCTGCGGATGCGCGGTACGCCCCCGGTCGACGGTCCGCTCGCCGACGCCTACGCGTATGCGGCGGAGCGGCTGTCCGGAAGGCTCGACGACCGCCCGCTCGATCAGGACGTCGAGGACGCCGCTGCCCTGCTGCCCGCGCTCGCCGCCTACTGAACGGCGTCCGATCTCCGGCCTTCTCCACCCGGGTGCGCGGGCGCGGCCTGAGCGCGCCCGCGCCGCCGCGCGCGCGTCCACGCAACCGCCTCTGGTGCTGCTCACGGGTCCCATCCTCGGTGTCGACGCGTTGCTCGCGCATCGTTTGACGTCGAATCGTGACCCACTCAACCCATCAACACGCTTGGGATTCAAATTACCGGTCGGTGAAGAAGCCCACTCCCTCGGCCATGCCTTCGTACGCTTCGAGCCGGGCCTGGGTGCGCGCCGGATCGGCGTCCGCCATGGCTTGGAGTACCACCGCGGCGAGGGTCACCGGCGCCGCGTACGAGTCGAACACCAGGCGCGTGCCGACGCCGGCGGCGAGCAACACGTCCACCTCGTCGGCGAACGGCGCGATCGGCGCGTCGGTCACCACCGCGGTCCGCAGCCCCACCTGCCGCGCGTAACGCAGCGCCGCGATCGTCTCGCCCGCGTAGCGGGGGAGCGCGAACGCCAGGACCCACTCGCCGCCCGCCTCTCGTGACTGCAGCAGTGCGTCGTACGCCGCGCTACCCCCGGACGTGACCACCCGCACGTCCGGGTGGATCCGCTTGGCCGCGTAGCCGAAGTAGTCCGCGATCGGCGCGGAGATCCGCGCACCCAGCACGGTCAGCGGCGTGGAGTTGGCGAGCTCGCGCCCGACCTCCAGCACCCGCGACGGGTCGATCAGGCTCTGTCGCAGCGCCTCCAGGTTGCGGATCTCCGCGTCCACGGCGGCCTGCAGTTCGTTTCGGCGCACGGTCTCCGGATCCGGATGATTCGCCGCCGCGCTCATCGCGATCGGACGCAGCGCCCGCTGCAGATCGGGGTATCCGGAGAAACCGAGCGCGACCGCGAACCGGGTCACCGACGGCTGACTGACCCCGACCTGGGTCGCCAGGTCCACGCTCGAGAGGAACGCGGCGTCCGGCAGGTGGTCCAGAAGATGCTGCGCGATCCGCCGCTGGGTGGGCGAGAGACGGTGCTGATCGAAGAGCGCAAGCAATCGCTCGGTTGGGGTCGGTGCGCGGTCCCCGTTCCCCATGCGGCCCCCCTCGTCCGGTTTCCGGAAGCCTAGAACACCCCGCTCAGGTGCCCGAGCTGCACCGGTTTCGCTATTTTGGCGGACGCCCGGCAGCGGCCGGTTACCGGCTCACACCGCAGGCGGAGCGGTCGAGTCGCGGACCCACAGACGGGGTGCGCGCACGAACCGGCGGCGGTGCGCCCGCTTCTCGATCTGTGCCACCGCCAGCGCAGTGGCCTGCCGGACGATGCCGGCCAGGTCCCAGTCCACCGTGGTCAGTGCCGGGCTCAGCAGCCCCGACATCGGGTGCGAGTCGTACCCGACGACCGAGACGTCCGCCGGAATGTCCAGGCCGAGCCGGCGCGCGGCCGCGTGGACGCCGTACGCGATCGAGTCGGCGAAGCAGAACACGGCCGTCGGCTTGTCGTCCGCGGCCAGGACCTCGGTGGCCACCGCGGTGGCACCGGCCAGCGCGTGCGGCGAGGTCACCAGCCGGACGTCGATCCCGAGCCGGGCCGCCTCGATCCCGACGTGCACCTCGGCGGGCCGGTCGGGCGTGCTGGGCCGGTTCGGTGTGAGCACCGCGATCCGCCGGTGCCCGAGCCCGGTGAGGTGCTCCAGGGCCAGCGTCACGCCGGTGCGGTTGTCGAACAGCACCTCCCCACCCTGGACGCCGTTCAACGGATCCCCGATGGAGACGATCGGCAGTGCTCCGGCCAACTCCGCCCAGTGCGGGGCCGACGGGTCGAGTGGCTGCACCACCAGCGCGTCCACTCGCTGGTCGCGCAGCTGGCGGGCGAGGATCGCCTCGCGTGCCGGGTCGCCGGCGGCGTCCAGAATCAGCGCGTACCGGTCCTGACCGAGCAGTTCGCGCCCCATCGCCACCGCGAGCGACTGCTGCCAGAGGTCCTCCAGCGAACCGCAGAGCAAGCCCACGGTGCCGGTGCGCCCACTGGCCAGCGCGCGGGCGATCGGGTCGGCCTCGTAGCCGAGTTCGGCCGCGGCCTCACGGACCCGTCGCTGGGTCTCTTCCGAGGTCTGCAGGCCGCGCAGCGCGTAGGAGACCGCGGCGGTGGAGAGCCCGGTCGCCTCGGCCACGTGGCGGATCGTGGCGCGCTTCCGTTGTTGCGGCACGGTTCCAGCCTAATGACAGGGCCGACACGTTGGTCCGACTAACACTCGGCCCCGGCGCTGCGATCGGCCGACCCGCGGATGTGGGCGGAACACTCCGTCGCGCAGGTCCGCGGCCGGGTGTACGTGCTGCACCACCCGGTGGTGGGGGAGCTGACACTCCACGGCGAGACCCTCGCGCTGCCGGACGCGCCTTCGTGCTGCGGGGTGAACCTGTTCGCGGCCGAGCCGGGTTCGGCGTCCGAACGTGCCCTCCGCGAACTCGCCGACGACGAAAACGCGCTCCTGGCCGGGGCGACGAGCGGCTAGGGCCACAACGTCGCGTCTCGTCGGTCGTCAGTCGCTGGCGGCCGGATCGAAGCCGGCGACGGCCTCGATGATCGTGATCGAGTTGCCGTCGGGGTCGACCAGCTGCCCGAACTTGACCTTGGTCGAGGTGTTGTCGTCGTACTGGAGGTCGAGACCACGGGCGGCGAGCTCGGCCTGTGCCGCCGCGATGTCCGGTACGTGCAGGGTGACGACGCTGCCGCCGGCGCGCTCCGGATCGCGCACCAATTGCAGGGTGCCGTGGGGTGGCAGATGCCAATCAGCCAGCCCGTCCATGGGGCGCGCGTCCGCCGGTCGCCCGATGAGCCGAGCCATCCACTCGCTGGCGGCGTCCACGTTCCGGACGGCCAGACCGGAAAGCACGTTCGATACCGCGAGGTCACCCATGCCGGTCCTCTTTCCTCTCGCTCCGGAGCCACCACCGAACGCAGCAGTGTCAGTGTGCCAATGGGACGGGTCCAGGGCGACCTCGTCAGTGGAGCCACGGGGTGTTCGGCCGACGGTCGACGTCAATCGGCCGACGCCGGCGGGCTCGGCAGCCTGGTCGACCTGGTGCCGTCCGGATCGCCGTCGGTGGACTGGCGGCGCTCCGCCCTCTCGGTCAGCCGAATCTCGACGTCGCCCTGCCGCAGCACCAGGTCGGTGTCGCCCAGCCGCCACGTCGGGCGGCTCCGCAGGAAGCCGGCCAACCACTCGTCCTGCGCGTGCCGCGACGGGTCGCAGCCCATGTTCGTCTGCGTGATCTCGCCGACGACGAGCGTCTCCCCATCCAGCGAGAAGTCGCCGCTGAGATGGTTGCAGGCGGCGCGGGCGGCGAGCTGGCCGTCGCGGGCGAACCGCAGCCTGATCACGGTGCCCTCGACGAGTTGCCGGCCGGTCACGCCGGTCGATTCGAACGAGCGGCCGGCCAGCGGGTTCTCCGATTGCGGGCTGCCTACCGCGTCGCCGGTTCCGCAGGCGGCGAGGACCAGGATCAGGCAGACACTCAGAAGTCGGATCATGGACCTTGGACGTACCGGACCCCGGTCCGGCTCCGTCGTCGAGGCTCGTTCGTCAACCGGCGCGCAGCGTCAGCTCACGGGTGCCGGCCCGCAGGTGGAGCCCGGCGCCGTCGACGGAGTAGGCAACGGCGCCGGTTTCCAGCACGAAGAGCATCGCGCTCAGGATCGCGGACGGGCCCGAGGGACACGGAATCACCGTGGTGGTGAGGCCGCTGAACCGAATCGTGCTCGGCCCGACGACCGCGGAACCGGTGAGGGTGTTGCAGCCGCTCGATCCGCTCACCCGACCGCCCTCGAACCTCAGGTACACGCCGGTCGGCATCGGGGCGACGAGACCCTCGATGACGATTTGGTAGAGCACCCAGCGCCTGTTCAGCAACGCAGGCGCTGTCTGCGCCTCCGCGACCGGTGAGGGCCGCCTCGACTGTTCCGTTGAGGAGGTGGGGGATGCGGGGGACGCCGCTGGGGAACCGCAGCCGACCAGCAACGCCACGATCAGGACGGAGATCCAGCGAATCATGGCCTTTCGACGCATCGATCGCCACCGGGGTTCCGACCGTTACCCACTGCCCTCCGACGCCGGACCGAGGAACGGCGTTTACGCTGCTCCGATGCGTCGTCTCCTGGTCTGGTTCAGCACGTTCCTCGCCGTTCTCACCGGCGTGAGTCTGACGGGCTGCGTGCCGACCGACCCGAGCACCTCCGCCCGGAGTGACGAGGTCTCGGCCGCTCCCGACGGCCGACCGTCGCTGGTAGCCATTCAGCACGACGACTACAAGGCCGAGTACGTGGGTCGTCTCCCCGACGGCCGGCAGTTCTTCCTCACCTGGCCCTTCGCTGCCGGCACGGGGGGCGGTAGCCGGGACTTCATCGCTCTTTACCTGTTCGACCGGGCCGGACGGTTGCTCGACGCGCAGATCGAGGAGCTCCCCGCCAACCTCTCCGACCAGCAGTTCCAGGCACGCCTCGACGCCCGCCTCGCCACGCTCGGCGACGTCGTCTTCGAGCGGATCGAGGTGCAGCCGTTCACCATCGAAAGGTTCGGCGAGAGCTTCGGCCTGATCGCGACGTTCGACCAGGAGGCGGACATGTGGTGGGTGACCGTCGAACCGGGCGACTACATGGCGTTCTCCGAACCGTGGGACAGCGGCGAGTACGACACCTGAACTGGCTCCCGGGGCCGAGAGATCCCGCTGTCCCCTCAGAAGATCACCGTCGACAGGTAACACACTGAAGCCACGGCGATGAGCGCGAGCGACGCCCACGCTCCGGCCAGAGCACCGCGGGCCAGCACGTCATCCCAGATGAGGCGCGGCCGGTGCTGGCCGCGCCAGGCCTCGCGCAGCAGGTCGCGCTGGCGCCGCCCATGCTCGGGGTCCGGGCAGGCGCGCAGGAAACCCCGGCCCCACTCCTCGCATTTCTCCTCGTCGGCGGTCGATCGGCAGGGGACGGGCGCCACAAACGCAAAGGCGAGGAGCGTGAACAGGCCGATTCCGCCGGCGACAAGCCACCAGGTGAGGACGAGAGCGAGGCCACCGACGGTCAGCACCGCCCACGGCCAGTACCGCTGGGCCGGTGACCGGCTCAGCCGCTGCACCTTGGCGGCGAGTCTCCCGAGCTCGTCATCCTCCTCGCGGCGGGAGACATCGCGGATCGCCTCCCGCTCGACCGGATAGGAGCAGGCGACGCAGCGGATGATGTTGGACGTGGAGCCGGTACGGACTTTGACGCGGTACTTGCCGGGCTGATGCTCGCTGTACGCCTTCGTCCAGACGATGTTCTCCCGGGTGCAGACCGACCCGGCCGGCGCCCGCTCGAATTCCAAAACCACCAACTCGCCCCTCTCGCCGACGCGCCCCCCGTTCGATGGTCCACAGCGGAACCGTCGAGCGCAGCGGATCGGGCTGAGGCGTGACGGAAGGGAAAGACGCGACGATCCCTCACCGTCCTAGTGGTTCAACTCCCGCGATACCCGGGCGCATGGGAGTTCCAGCGCGTAGCGGGAAGTCCTGGAGCAGCGCTCCTCCGGACTGTGAGGTAGACAGCCCGGAGGAGCTGCAGCCGCGCTGGCCGCTGCCGGCGCGGACCGCGAAACGGATCACCGGAGAAAGCCCTTGGTCCAGTTCCGGTAGTCCCCGGGGTCCTTCACGGGTTCGATCGACTCGACCATCGCGATGATCTCGTTGCGATCGCGCAGATAGCGGGCTTGCTGCGCGGAGTCCAAGCTGCCGACGACCACGCCGCCCTCCAGGTGGAGCCAGACGTTCACGCCGTTCTCGGGTGGGCCGTCGCTGAGCCGTACCGGCCGTCCGTGGAGCGTCGTCGTCGGCTTCCCGTTGTGCTCCGGGCGCTCGTCCTGGGCCAGCCAGAACTTGAGCTCCGACGGGAACTGCGTGGTGTCACCGGCCTTCCGGAACGAGACCGAGCCGGAGTAGTGCCCGTTGTCGTACCGCGTCGCCTCGGTCCCCATGACCTCCAGATCGCGCGGCCGCGGCATGCTGAACGGCAGCACGACCGGGGCGACCTGGTCGGTCCGCACCGAGTCGGCGATCCGTGCCGCCGTCGCCTTGCTGCCGGCGACCACCATCGCGCGGAGCCCGGGCGACGGCGTCCAGGTCAACGTTCCGCCGGGCGCCTCGCCGTTCGTGATCTCGAACCAGGTGCTCTTCACACCACGGATGTCAGGCCCAGGCTCGGTGGGCCCGCCCGGGTCCGAGAACGTGAGGGTGGACGCGCTCTCCGCGAGCCACACGCTCGCCGGCCCATAGCCGGGCAGCGGACCGCCCCCCTGATCGTTCGGGTCCTCCGTCCGCAGGAACTGGACGGACTGGTGGTCGTCGGCGGTGTACGTCGCGGTCCCGGTCACCCCGTCCGGTGCCCAGCCGACCTGTAGCCGCTGCATGCCCGCCTTCAGGTCGGCGCCCTCGGCCTTGACGAACCGGGGGCCCGCCGGGCCGATAGCTTTCGGATCGTCACGCAGCATCGGGGCCGTCAAGGCGCCGATCCCCCCGATCACCAGCACCGCCGCGCCGGCGATCCACGCCAGCCGCCGACGACGCCGCCGACGCCGGCCGCCACGGATCGCCTCGTCCACGTCCACTGTCGTCTCCTCCAGATCGCGTTCGGCCAGGCGCCGGAACATCGTGCGTGCGCTCCGCTCGTCCATCTGGTCAGCTCCTCCCGGTCGGGGTGGAGTGGTTGGCGGCCAGCACCTCGCGCAACTTGTCCAGCCCGCGGGCCGACTGACTCTTCACCGTGCCGGGGGCACAGCGCAGCACCGCGGCGGTCTGTTCGATGGAGAGGTCGCAGTAGAACCGGAGGACCAGGACCGCTCGCTGGCGCGGCGGCAGCTCGCGCAGGGCGGCCTCCATCTCCAGCCGGGCCTCCACGTCGAACCCGGGACCCGCGGTTGTCTCCGCGCTCCCGTTGACCAGGACGACCCGGCGCGCCCAGCCCGTCCGCTGCTCGGACAGGAACACCCGGACGAGAACGGTGCGGGCGTACGCGGCCGGCTCACTGGCCTTGCGGGCCTTGCCCCAGTGCACGTAGAGCCGCTCCAGCGCACTCTGGACCAGGTCGTCCGCCCGGTGCACGTCCTGGCAGAGCAGGTACGCCACCCGTCGTAACCCGGGTAGCACCCCGAGGACGTACTCGCGGTACGCCTCGTCCTCGTCGTCGGACACCCGACCTCCCTGCTCACTGATGCCACTCTGCTGGATGCGATGGGCCGGGCGTTCGGTTGCATCGCGCAGGTCAGCGGGGTGTGGTCGCATCAGTCGGCGGTGGGCGTCACCCGCCTGGGCAGTCGTTGTCGCCGCCGCTGCGCTCCTGACAGTGCGTCGGGGAGGGCATCGGTTCGGACGGCTCCACCGTCGCCCCCACGAGGATCACTACCGACCCGAACAACACGAGGCTCATCACGACGACCGACGCGGTCGATCTCAGCCACCAGCCGGTGGCAAGGCCGACCAGGGACGCCGCCAAGGCCGTGATCAGCGCGGCCCGCAGGAGACGGTGCGACTCCGCGATGGTCTCCGCCGATTGCCCGCCGATGAAGGTCACCCGTGCCCACACGCCCTGGTAGACGAGAACCGGGACGGCGCAGAGGCCCAGGAACGCCGCGACCAGTAAGAAGGTGGCCACCCAGCCGCGTTCGTCGCGTCGTCTCCCCATGCGGGCAGGGTATGTGCGGCACCTACCGGCCGGACTGAGCTGAACTACTCGTCCGCGTTGGTTCGGGATGCCGATCGTCGGCCCTGTGTCGGGAGGTGAACACTCGGGGCGTCACGAGGGCGAGTGAGCCGGTCGCGGATTCGCGGGAGTCTTCTGGTGCAGGCGGAACGGGCACCGGCCCTCCGCCACAGACTTCGAGGAGATGGCGACGATGAGCGACTACAACCACTGCGGTTACGAGCAGTCCTGGGACTACAACGACTGCCACAAGCCGCGCCGGCACCGTCGTCGTCGCCACCAGAAGCGCTACAACGACTGCTGGAGCTACAACTCGTACTGAGTCCAACTCGATAGCGCACCACCGATGGGCCGGAGAGCGAAAGCTCCCGGCCCATCGGGCTGTTCACTCCGGGCACTTCTGTCCCAGGTGGGGCCCGCAGGTCCGAGTAGCCGTCAGGACGGAGGCGTACTCGCCGGCGGATCCGGCGTGGTGGCGCTCGCGCAGGTCAGCTCGAGGGTTGCGGTGCCGCCCTGCACCAGGTTGGGCCTCGTCACGGTCAGCTTGAACGTATATGTGCTGGTGGTGGGGTTCGAGAGCGTGAACGTGGACCGACTGCGGAACGTCGTCTGGTTAGGGCTCGTCGTCCGGAGGCCGCTCTCGATCTGGCGGCCTAGCGTGGTGTGCCACTTCACCCGCGTCTGCGCGGGCACGTTCGCGACGGTGACCCACGCGTCGGTGTAGACGAGCACGGGAGCGGTGCAGTCGACCGGCTTGTTCATCGGAATCGTGGTGAGCCTGGCGGCGACGACCTTGGGCGTCGTTCCGGGTGGTGCTCCAGCGGCCTCGGCGCTGGTCTGTACGACGCTCGGCGAGGGCTCGGCGGCCTCGGTCGGGGACGGTGCGGTGGTGCTGGGCGGCGTGGCCGCGGTGGGGTCGGTCGCTTCCACACCGCTTGCGTTGCTGGTCGCCGTCTCGGGCTGGTTGTCGCCGACGAGGATGTTCCCGGCCGCGGCGGCGCCGACTCCGAGCACCGCGATCGCCACCACGGCGGAAACGACCTTCCACCGTCCTCCCGATCGGGACGGACCGGCCGGCGGAGGGACAGCGGGCCCGGCGCCTCCGGCCTGGCCGGCGCCAGGAGACTGATCGTCGGACACAGTCGACCTCCGGGGGCATCGCGTGAGAGGCCTAGTCTCGACCGGGCTGTCAAGGCGAGCCACAGGCCAGCGACTGTCGTCTGCCTCGCGGTGGGTGGTGTCCTCGGTGCATCCTGTGTTGAGAAGCAACAGGCCAATCGTGAGATGTGGCTAGGGGGCGCTGTGAAGCGGGTTCGGCGCGTGCTCTACCTAATGCTGCTCGTCGCGGCGATCGTGTTGATCGGGCGCGCGATCTGGGGTGCCGCCGGGCCGGACGAGCCGGTGACCGACCCGACGAATTTCAACGAGCTGCCGGGCCCGACGATTAGCCCCGCACCCACGATCAGCATCAGTTCCTAGCTAGCCCTCCACCGAGAATTCCACGCGGATGTCCGGGCTGTCCCGGATCACGAGAACCGATCCACGAGCCCTGGTCCAGCCGGCGGGCAGGAGGAAGAAGCGCTCCCCGGACTTGATCAGTAATCGCAGGCCGTCGTAGCGGAACCGGTACCGACCGGAGGCCCGCGGCAACGATCGGGGAGACGTCCCCGGCCCGCTGAGACCCAGGTCTGTCTTGCTGTAGATGACGACGTGCGGGCGCGAATCCACATCGGCCGCTAGCCGGCGGGCGGCAAGGTTGCCGCCGTACGATGCGTAGCTGGACGTCGTCCAGAAGATGAGCAGTACCGCGACGACGGCGAGCAAGCCGTACATCGACGGCGCCGGTGGCGTCCGCGGCGTCGGGTCGATCTCGGCCCGGGCGCGTCCGGTCAGGTGCGATCCATAGATCCCCAGCGCCAGGCCGATCAGGAGCGCCGGCGGCGCGACCGGCCATGCGGCCAGGCGGGCGGCGAGTCCGATCGCTGCCAGAACGCCTACCAGGACGGCGAGCGCTCCGGCTCCGAGAAGGACCTGTCCGAGCACCTTCACCAGTCGCGGATTCTGCTGCAGTTCCTCGAGGACGTATCGATGCGCGAGGAGCGCGACCAGCGTGAGCCCGACCGCAGTTCCCAGCACTCCGAACGCCGAGTTGACGCTGCGGAGTAGGTAGTCGCGGAACGACAGGTCCAGCACACTGAGGTCGATCCCGAAGTAGCCGAATGCTGCGGCGGTCCGTGCCCAGCCGAAATAGAACAGAATCGCGCCCGTGAGCGTGACCGTTCCGGCGATCGTGGTGACGACTTCGAGCCACCGGCTCAGTGGGTGGAGATCGATAGTCTCGGGGGGCTTGGTCGTCCCGTCGGAAGGCGGTTCCGGAACAGTGACCGACGGCTCGCTGACGCCCAAGGCGCGCCGAAGAGCATTCAGAATGCTCGCCATCTGTTCTGCCCCCCGGCGATGCGCTACGCCGCGTTGGTCTGGGCAGTGTAGGGGCTGAAGACGAGGCCGTCGACTGCACGCACCTCCACGCTCGACGCGTCCCACAGCTCCGTCAGTTCGGAGGCCGAAGGCAGCGTCGCGCCGACCGGAAACGAGCCGCTGACGATCTTCCGCCGAAGCTCGTCGGCCAGCTGCAGGTACTTCGGTTTCCCGCCGTTCTCCACCATGCGCCCTCCGCAACTCTGCCCGTGGGTCGGCGACCCCAGCCCGGCGTCGATAGGCACGTCCCGAGGAGCGAGTTAGCCGACGGAACGCACCCTGGTTGTACCGGCAGCCTGACCGCTCGCGGTTGTAGCAGCGACGCGCGGCCGGTAGCGCTTCCGTGGCGAGGCGGCCTTCACGCTTCGAGCTCGAACCACAGCTTCGCACTGAGCCACCACGCCGGTAGACCGTGACGAGAACGGGCTCTGGTCCTATAGAGCCTTGGCTATTCGCGTGGCGACCCACTCGGCCCGCGATGTGGCGAGGCGGCCGTAGCCGAGGACGAGCGCCGGTGGCTGGGGACGCATCGTGTAGCGGGACAGGGGGATCGCTGTCACACCCAGGTCGGCGAGGCGGGCTACCACGGCGTGTTCGTCCGACTTCGATGGCAGAGCCAGGGTCAGGTGCAGGCCGGCGGCTATGCCCTGGGCCGCGCCGAGCCGTCCGGTCACGCTGTGCTTTTGCAGCGCGGCGACTAGGGCATCCCGACGAAGACGGTAGGTCTTTCGGGCTCGGCGCAGGTGCCGGTCGTAGGCGCCGGTCTCCACGAAGTGGGCGAAGGCCAGCTGGTCCAGGATGCTGGGGCCGGCGCCGGCCGCCTCCACGGCGGCGAGCAGTACGCCGCGCAGCGCGGGTGGTGGCGCCAGCCAGCCGAGTCGGATGCCGGGGTGAAGTGTCTTGCTGACGGAGCCCAGGTAGACCACGTGGTCGCGGCTGAGGCCGGCTAGCGCGCCGACAGGGCGGCCGTCGTAGCGGAACTCGGCGTCGTAGTCGTCTTCGACGATGGTGGTTGAGGCTCGGGCGGCCCAAGTCAGCAGCGTTCGGCGGCGTTCGGGCGACAGGAGGGCGCCGGTGGGGAACTGGTGGGCGGGGGCACAGATCACCGCTGCTACGTCAGCGCGGCGAACAGCCTCGACGTCGATACCGTTCGCGTCCACGGTGACCGGCTCGATTCGGACTCCGGCCGCGGCCGCGACCTGCCGAAACCGAAACCAGCCGGGATCCTCGACCGCGACTCCGGGCGCGGTGGCGGTGGCGGTCAGGGCTCGGGCCACCGCGGCCATGCCGTGGGAGGTGCCGCAGGTGATGACTACGTCGTCGCTGTCCACGGGAATGCCTCGGGCGCGGCGCAGGTAGGCGGCGACGGTCTGCCGGAGGCGGGGTGCTCCGGCCGGCGGCGGGAAGACCGGCGGTGTCCAGGCGGGATCGGTCAGGACGTGGTGCAGGGAGCGCAGCCAGGCCGCGGCAGGGAACCCGTTGACGTCGGGGGTGCCTGGCCGCAGATCGACGTGTGATGCGGGTGGTTCGGGGTCGGAGGATTCGGCATGGGGCGGTTCAGTGCGGGCGGTGGCGTGCGCGGCGATCCGGGTGCCGGATCCCTGCCGGGTCTCCAGGTGGCCCTCGGCGGTCAGCTGGACGTACGCCTCGTTGACCACCCAGCGGGAACAGCCGAGTTCGGCGGCGAGGGCGCGGCTGGACGGAAGGAGGTGACCGGGCCGAAGACGGCCCCGTGCGATCGCGGTCCTGATCGCGCTGGTGAGGCCTTCGTGCATCGGCCGAGTGTCCTCGGGAAGCTCGAGGAGCAGAGCGGTAGCGCGATTGGTCCGGTCGACAGGCACGTGACTGGACTGTACGCCAGGACCAGTTCTGCCTAGCGTCGGTACTCGTCGGCCCGGTGATCGAGACCGGGCACCGAACCGGGAGCACCCACACCGATGTCAGAGAGATTGACCGTCATTGCCCAGCTGCGCGCCAAGCCAGGGCGGGAGGCGGCGCTCCGGGAAGCCCTGACCGCGCTCGTTCCTCCGACCGTGCTCGAGCCCGGCTGTATCGCCTACGACCTGCACGTCGCCGTGGACGACCAGGGGTCGTTCCATTTCTACGAGGTCTGGCGCAGCCCCGAGGAGCACGCCGCCAACCTGGAGACGCCGCATCTGCGGAGTTTCCTCGCGCGGTCGGGCGACCTCTTGGACGGCGACATCCGCGTCAGCCTGCTCCGTCGTCTCGCGCCCGGAGAATGACCGCTCAGGCTGCCCACGGGCTCGGTCACACAGTTTGAGCCAGAACCCGCGACTCACCGACATAGCCACTCGGGGCGATCAGACGTCGCTACGCGAGACAGGCCCAGAGCGCGTTGTGCGCTCCGGGCCTGTCCGCGGTGTGGACCCCTTGGGTCGGTCAGGGGCGTGTTGCCGAGCTCAGCAGTTCGCCGAGTCCATGATCCTGATCTTGTCGACCGTGCCGTACGCCGCGGCGTTCACGTACACGCCGGGCTTCACGCAGACGGTGGTGCCGTTGGTGAAGTGCAGACGCGCCCCGTCGTCGTTACGGCTGTTGTAGACGACCGCCGCACCACGGGCCTGATAGCCGAGGTTCTGCCAGGAGGGCGTGATGTCGCGATATGAGGCGGTGGGCCGGTTCGCGTTCAGATAGGCCACTGTGGGGTAGAAGCAGACCCGAGGGTAGGTGCATCCGCTGGCGGTCTCGGCCTGGGCCGGTACTGCGCTCAGCAGGCCAGCGGTCGCGATAGTCGCGAGAAACAGCGTGAGGAAGAACGGCTTCTTCGCTCGCGCAGCGGGACCGGCGGGCGACGTCGTGCGTCGAGCGGAACGTAAAACATTCACCATGTAGTGCTCCCCGTGAGTGGACCTGGCGGCCCGGGTTCCCTCGACGGCCGACGGCTCCCGGGTCGGGCGGAAGCGTCTCATACTCGGCATCGCGTCGAGAGTGGATCGTGATTAACCGGGGTCGCGGAACCCGGCGCGATCGCGGTGGACGCGGACGACCGGTACCTGGGCCGCTGTTCGTGTCTCGCGTAATCGATATCCCGGCACGAGTAATGGAAGCTCTGATCGCCATTCGGCTATTGACCGCTGTGGGCGCCGTCCCCATAATTGCGTTGGCGGTCGAGCGACCGCACCGTATGGTCTACGTCAGCAGCAAGCACCACGCACCACCGACCAGTCAGGAGCCCGCCATGTTGTGGCACACCACGAACGCGATGCAGCGTCATGCGCTGCTCAGCGTGGGTGCCCTCTGTGCTGGGCAACCCTCCTACCTGGGCAAGGATGAGCAGGAAACCCACCGGGAACGGTGGCGTAGCTAGCGTAACCAGCGCCGCGCTGACGCCGCCCCTCCCAGCCGGGATCGGGCGGTTTTTCATTTCCGTCAATTGCTCATTCGGGCTGCTCTGGAATTGCTCAGTCTCCTATGGGTGTAGCTCAAATTCGGTAGAGCGCCGGTCTCCAAAACCGGATGTTGCGGGTTCGATTCCTGCCACCCATGCGCACTGCCCCGGCATGCCGGCGGACCTGATCATTGAGAACTGCACAGTGGATGGCATACGAAGACGCCGACCCATCGCGCCGCAGCACCACCGCGGCCAGGTCGGCGCAGCGTCGGCGGACCCGTCCCCACGGGCGGGGCACGCCGGCGATATCTGGAGCGAGGGAGACGGTAACCCGCGGGCCTCGGACGCTCGAGATACCCGGTTCGACACCGGGGCTCCAGACCATCCTGGGCTTGTGGCGCAGCGGGGAGCGCGCCGGTGTGGCACACCGGAGGTCGGCGGTTCGAATCCGCCCAGGTCCACGCGGAAACGCACGGAACGTCCCGGCCCCGCCGGGGCCATCCGCCCGTGAGATTGACTGGTTAGATCACTGGGCTCTCAATCCAGAGGATCGGGTTCGATTCCCGAACGGGCGACGCACAGCATCACCCTTTGCGGCTGTAGCGCAGCAGGTAGCGCGTCTCCTTGCCAAGGAGAAGGTCGCCGGTTCGATCCCGGTCAGCCGCTCGTCAGAACCCGCCGGCCAACGAAACCGAGAGGAGAATCCGGTGGACGTGCTCGTGCTCAACGCAGACCTCGGGCCGCTGCACCGGGTCACCCTTCGACACGCCGTGCGAATGCTCGTCCGGCAGGTCGCCGAGGTCCACGAAGCCGACCCAGCCCGCACGCTCGGTGGGTGGCCGCGGCCGACCGTCGTCCGGCTCGTCCGGTACGTCGTCACCCGCTGGCGGTACCGCCGCGGTCCCGCTTGGTCGCGACCGGGTGTGCTCGTGCGTGACGAGCGGCGTTGCGCCTACTGCGGCGGACACGCGACCACCATCGACCACGTCCTGCCCCGCTCCCGCGGCGGCGGCAACTCCTGGACCAACACGGTGGCCGCGTGCAGCGGCTGCAACCAGCGGAAGGGCGACCGGACGCCGTCCGAAGCGCGCATGCCCCTGCTAGTTGCGCCGGTCGTGCCGGCCTGGGGCGCGCTGTCGTTCCGCTGATCGAGTGCCGTGCCGGCGGCCCGCTTCCCGCCGGCCGGCCCGATGCGAGCTGAGGTAACTCGGCAGCCTGCCTGGCTCTGAACCAGGTCGTGGGGGTTCGAATCCTCCGCTCGCAGCACTGCCCCCGTAGCCCAACAGGCAGAGGCCCGACGTTGAGGACGTCGCCAGTGCGCGTTCGAATCGCGCCGGGGGCACGCAGCACCACGCCGGTGTAGCTCACGCTGGTTGAGCATCCCTCTTGTAAAGGGAAGGACGCGGGTTCGATTCCTGTCGCCGGCTCCAGCACCACCCCGATGCCCGGGTAGCCCAACAGGCAGAGGCACGCGGCTCAGACCCGCGCCAGTGCGCGTTCGAATCGCGCTCCGGGTACGCATTACCCCCCACCGCCCTACGGCGACCCCGGGGTACGGGCTCGTAGCTCATCTGGGAGAGCGCCCGCCTTGCAAGCGGGAGGTGGTCGGTTCGAGTCCGACCGGGTCCACGCAGTACCGAATGCTCCGTTAGCTCAGTCTGGTCAGAGCGCTCGCCTGTCACGCGAGAGGCCGCCGGTTCGAACCCGGTACGGGGCGCCGGGCCGCGCGATCGCGCGCGCCCTGAGAGCGTCGCGTTCGGGACGCGAGGGTCGCCGGTTCGAATCCGGCCGGCCCGACTTCGGAAGGCACCGTCCAGCGGTGGGCAGCCGGCCTCGAAAGCCGGAGGCGGGGGCATCCCCCGGGGGTTCGACTCCTCTGCCTTCCTCGCAAGCGCCTCTAGCTCAGTTGGTGAGAGCATCCGACTCTTAATCGGAGGGTCCTCGGTTCGATCCCGAGGGGGCGCACGCAGTAGGTGCACCTTTCGCGGAGTGGAGGAGCGGCGTCCTCGGCGGTTTCATACACCAGCAGAACGCGGGTTCGAGTCCCGCCTCCGCGTCCACGTCCCGGTAGCTCAGCAGGGAGAGCGCCGCTCCGACAAGGCGGAGGCCGGCGGTTCGAAACCGTCCCGGGGCACGCAGCACCACCGATGGCGCGTTCGGCTACAGGTAGGCCACCGGACTTTCAATCCGGGAGGAACGGGTTCGAATCCCGTACGCGCTGCTCATTCCCCCGTCGCCCAATCGGCAGGGCAGCGGACTGTTAATCCGTACGGTGCTGGTTCGAGTCCGGCCGGGGGAGCCAGCTCGCGGACGATGTCCACGAGCACGCCTGAGTAGCTCAGCTGGGAGAGCGCCCCGCCCACACCGGGGAGGCCGGCGGTTCGAACCCGTCTTCAGGCACGTTGGCCGTAGCTCAATGGGAGAGCGCCAGGTTGTGACCCTGGAGACGCCGGTTCGATCCCGGTCGGTCACCCCAAGCGGGTGCCTGGAGATGGAGATCCAAGGCCGGCTGTAAACCGGTCGCCACCGTGCTCAGGGGGTTCGAATCCCTCCGCCCGCACGCACGTGTCAGGTCCTCCCGGAGATCGACGGTCCGATCCGATCCGAGAGGGTGTCGTCCCGCCGGAATGCCCGAGTGGCCGAAGGGCGCTGCCTGCAAAGCAGCTGATCATCGCCGGTTCGAATCCGGCTTCCGGCTCGCCGCCATCCACTGTGCAGTCTCGGTCATCGGCGACCTGGAGTGGGCCGCGGGTACGGCTGCTCCAGGTTCCCCTGCCTACCTGCCCCGCTGGCTCGAACGAGGGATGCGGTACCTGTGGGCCGCCGCTGCGAGGTGGCACCGTTGCCGGCTGTGTTCGCAGGCGAACGTTCTGGCCGTCGCGGTGGCGAGTGAGCCGGTCGGGGATTCGCGGGAGTCTTCTGGTGCAGGCGGAACGGGCACCGGCCCTCCGCCACAGACTTCGAGGAGATGGCGACGATGAGCGACTACAACCACTGCGGTTACGAGCAGTCCTGGGACTACAACGACTGCCACAAGCCGCGCCGGCACCGTCGTCGTCGCCACCAGAAGCGCTACAACGACTGCTGGAGCTACAACTCGTACTGAACAACCCGATAGCCGCACCACCGATGGGCCGGAGAGCGAAAGCTCCCGGCCCACCGGCCTGTCCGGCCCGGAACCGGCGTGGGGCGCTCAGGCCGGCGCCAGTTGCCGGAACCAGCGGGCGATCGCGGCGGTGGCCTTGACGTTGGAGTCGAGGTGGCTCACCTTGCCGAGGTCCACCGACGTCACTCTGGTGCTGCCCGCGGTCCGGACGGCGTCCAAGCATTCCGAGGTGTTGGTCGTCAGTACCTGCTCGTCGCCGGCCGCGTAGTACAGCCGGGTCGGCGCCGTCGGCTTCCACTCAGCGCAGAGGTTGTCATGAGCAGCCATCGCCGCGGCGAGCGCACCGGTCGGGCGCTGGAGCACGTCGAGCCCGTGCGGCGTGAGCAGCGTCTCGATCGTGCGGGGGAGTGCGGGCAGAATGTCCTTGCCCGGCCGGAGACCGTCGAAGAGCGCCGCGACCGCGGGATCGCGGAACACCTCCCCCGGGTGGGAGTAGAACGGGTGCAGCCGGTTCCAGGTCACGACGAAGTACGCGACGTACGCGACGCTCCAGGTGGGATCCAGTTTGCCCCCGAGCAGGGCCGGAAGCTCGATGTTCCGCCAGTGATATGCGCCGCTGACCGGGGCTGCGGCGCCGACCCGGAACCAGCCGTCCCCGTCGCGGCCGAGCGCGGTCGCCACGCCGATCGCCGCCGCGGCGCCCTGGGAGAAGCCGGTGACATAGACGTCGTGGCTCAGTTGACGTCCTCTGCCCGCGACGTAGGACCGAGCGGCCCGCAGGAGATCGATGGAAGCCGTGGTCTCGGACCGAACGTCCTGCCAGGGGTGCGTTCCCGGGCCGGCGCCCAACCCGAGATAGTCCGGAGCGACGGCCGCGAAGCCGACCGTGGCGTAGGTGAGGGGCGGGCCGAGCTCCCATCCGTCCTGCGTCACCGACGGCGCATCGGCTCGGTAGACCTGGGTGCCGTGGGTGTACACGACCGTTCGCAGTGTGCGGTTGCCGTCCTTCGGGAGGGCCAGCAGACCGGTCGCGATCGTGGGGTTCCCCGCCGGATCGATCGTCCGGTAGGTGAGGCGGACGAGGTCGACGCCGAAGCGGGTGAGACCGGCGTCGTATTTCGCGCCGGCCAGCTCCGCCTTGACGTTTGCGGGCGACATCGAGCGCACGTGCAGGGCGGAAAGGAGGGTGCCGCGGCTCTCGGCTCGGGCCTTCGCCGGTGACGCGGTGAGACCGGCGACCGTGAGCGCAGCGAGTAAGACGATGACGGGCCAGCGCCATCGGTGACTTGGGGTGAGTGTCATGTTCAGAGGCTAGGAACGGCCACTTCGGACGGCCTCACACCGGAGTAGCAACTCCACCTAGCTCGTAGGTATCGGTGACGATCGGCTGTTGCGTGCGGAGGTTGCGACTCAGTCCGGCCGGCAGACCCCGCAGGGCGTCAAGCCACGGCGGAGCGCCACCTCCCGGCCGACCCATTCGGTCTCCGGATTCCAGCCGGTGCACCCTTGCGTCCGGTGGTAACGCTCGCCAGCGCGGTAGACGAGGACCTCGCCGGCGAGGGCTGCTTCGTGTTCGCGCTGGGGTGCGTTGAGGCGTTCGACGAGTGCCGCGGCGATGTCGGGAGTGACGCCGACACCGACGAACGGTTGTTCCCCCGCACCGACGTCGGGGACCTCGACGTAGAGCGCGTAGTCGTTGGAGCGGCCGCGGCGGATCGGGTAGCGAGCCACCTCTGCAGCGGTCGCCGGACGGGTGTGCCAAGAGCTGTTCACAACGGGCCTCCTCGCCACCGACGTCCGTCGCCGCTTGCGACGTGGGAGTCGATCGTCGCCTGCGTCGGCTACTCCAGTCCAGAGATGACGGTGGCTACTGCCCTTCGACGAACTCGCCGCCGAGCTTGTCCTGGTAGGCGTCGCAGTCGGGTTCGTGGACGCAGCCGATCGTCCAGTTCGGGCCGACGAGCCGTCGACCGCCGTGACCCGTGACGATCCCGCGGGCGCTGATCATCGCCTGGCTGTGGTTGCGATGGATGCCGATCACCACCTGCCCGCGCGGGGTCTCGCAGTAGCCACGCTCGATCGCCAAGTCGGGGTTCGGCACGGCGGTCGGCGTGCAGCCGATCTCGGCGGCCAGCTCCGCGACGCTGTCGTACGACCGGTTTTTGTGCGGCCAGTTGATGACGAGGACCGTCGCGGCCACGCCGATGAGGATGCCTAACAGCATGGAGCCGACAACCCATGGCCAGATCTTGCGGGCCATGCGGGTCGAGGCGGCTGGAGGCGTGGGCTGCTGCTGGTGGTCGGGCTCCGGCGTCGACGGCGCGGTCATGGCACGAAACCGTAGGTCATCCCCGCGACCGCGGCTCGGCGGATTGCCGAGTCGTCAACGTGTCGGGGGCCTTCTGCGCGTTGGCTTCTCGGCAATTCGCTGACGGTGGTCTGCCGCGCCGAGATGGTGGTAGGCGGCGATCACCGCGGTGCGGCTGCCGATCTCCAGCTTGCGGTAGATGCCTTCCAGGTGCTTGTGGACCGTGCGTGGACTGACGCCGAGGATCCGGGCGATCTCGCGATCGCTGTGCCCCTCGGCGAGCCGCCCCACGACCTCCCGTTCCCGCGGGGTCAGCGCATCCCAGTGGTCGACCGCCCGGACGGCCCGGTCGTCGGCCCGGTGGACCACCCGAGCGGCGTCGGCCAACTGCCGGCGCCGCACCCGCCGCGCCACCGCCTGGGCGAGGTGTGCGCTGGCCATGTCGGCCATCGCGCGGTCGGCCGCGCGGAACCCGCGGCGCGATCGGCTGATCGTCAGCAGCGTCCGCCGCCGCGGCTGGGAGCCGACGAGGACCAGCAGGTGATCGGCGACGCCGGCGGGCCGATAGACCTCCCGGTAGAGCGGAAGCTCGCGGAGCGCCCGTGCCGGGAGCAGGTCGCTGAGCGCCACCGGCCGGCCGGGCGCGAACTGACCCCGGGCGTACGCGCCGAAGGCGGGGTGGGCGGGCAGCATCGCCCCGAACCCCTCGGCGCGGCGCAGGTCGGTCTGGCCGGGCGCCAGCGCGACGTCGGTGATCCGCCGGTCCTCGGGGTCGACGCCGTTGTAGGAGACCGTGTCGGCCGGAACCAACAGGCGGAACCGGGCGAGCGCCGCCGGCTGCACGTCCCGCCCCTCGGTGTCGTCGAGGATCGTGTTGATGTCGTAGACCGCGTCGAGCACAGCGCGCAGCTGGCGCGCCGTCAGAGCGTGCATGGGTGTCCCCCGTCACATCGTCGGATGCAGTCGAGGGTCGGGGCAGCGGACGCGCCGGACTGTGGAGGAATCCACACAGGAGCTGTCGGACTACGTACAACTACGCATCGACCGGGCCGCGGTCGCCCTGGTCCCCTGAGTGGGCGCCACCGTACGGCGCAGAAGAAATCCACATCACGGGGGAATCCTCATGTCGGAGACGACGACCACACCGGTGAAGACTCACCGGACCAACCCGAACGCCAACCCGGAGGGCTCGGCGTTCCTGATCACGCTGCTGCAGCGCTACGTCGACCAGGTGTCCGGCCGCACCCGGCGCGAGCTGCAGCTGGCCCAGGAGATCGACGCCCGCCCGGGTGGCCGCGCCACCGCCGAGCAGGCCGTCCGCTCCTGGCGGGCGCTGCCGGTGGAGACGCGTGCCGCGGCGGTGGGCGCCGAGGCTGCGGCCGCGGACCACCGCGCGCGAGTCGACGAGGACGCGTTGCTCGCCCAGGCCCGGCGAGCGTTCCGGGCGCGCGGCGTCCGCAGCCCGCAGGGCTTCAGCGTCCGCGCGGCCACGTCCGGCCGGACCCCGGTCGGCGCGCCACCGTTCACCCTGCCAGCGGTCGAGGCGGACGGCCCGCTGACTCCGAAGCAGACGACGGACGCGGCCACCCGGCCCGACGAGACCGCGCCGGATCCGGACGGTGCCGGCGCGGTGCTCGGCAATCCGCCGCCGGTGGCCGCCTCCGCGGTGGCCGGCACGCTCTACCGCATCCGGTACGTCGGTCTCTACTGCAAGCGGGAGAGCAGCTGGGACGGCGGCAGCAACAGCGACGAGCCGTACGTCTCGTTCAACATGACCGACGACGCCAATCACTCCTGGGCCAAGCGGACCGGGGTCTACGGCGACGTCGACAAGAAGGAGTCCCGCGGGGCGATGCCCGACCCGCTGGTGCTCTACGGCCCGGCGCACACGCCGAGCGACCGCACGTACATCTCCGCCCTCGTCACCGAGCACGACTTCGGGGACCCGGAGAAGATCAAGAAGGCCTGGCACGACGCCGCGACGCTCGGGCAGTGCGTGGCGAAGTACTACGGCGTCGACGTCGACCAGGCGGTCGTGGACAGCGCGGCCAACCTGCTGAACCTGGTGTTCAACCTCGGTGACGACGTCATCGGGTGGGACAGCGTCGTGCTGTGGCCGGAGTCCTGGGAGTGGTTCGCCGCTCAGCCGCTGCTGACGTACAAGGGCATCACGTACCACTTCTTCCTGTTCCACACCGACAACGACTCGGAGTTCTACACCTTCTACCGGATCGACCGGCTGAACTAGCCGGAGTCCACCGCGGCCGGCACGTCCACCGACGTGCCGGCCGCCGTCGCTTCGCGCAGCCGGACACGCTCGGAGATCGCGGTCCCGGAACAGGGACCGTGGATGCGAGGGGCTGGGTAACCTCGCGGCGACGATTCTGGCAGGGAAGGTGGCGTCGTGGCCCGCCGGTGGAGCGCGATCGTGATCGGGTTGGTCCTCGCTGTCGCGGCGTGCGGGAGCGACCCCGAACCCACCCCGAGCGAGTCCAGCCCGAACGCCGTGCCGACCGCATCGGCGGCCGCCGCCGACTACGCCGACCGCAGCATCCCCGACGCGTTCCTCCCGAGATTCGACGGGATCAACAAGTTCGGCGAATCCGCGTTCCTGCAAGGCGCAGGGTGGCGTACCGAGCTGAGTTGGTCAGTGGCCGTCCGGGAGATCAAGGCCCACGACGCCGACGTCTTCCAGGCGTTCCAGAGCGCTCGATTGAAGTACGGGAGCTACGGTTACGCGCCGGACATGGACCTCTTGGCCGCGCCAGGACACGAGTTCATCGTCACCTACCTTCCAGAGACGGACGGCGTCAAAACCGCGCCCGGCAAGCCGAAGCCAGGCCCGTACCAGGTCGTCGTCGCGGGAAAAGCTAGGCCGCTGAACCTGGACCCGTCCGAGTCCGACGTCCTCGTCGTGGTGTCGGTACCGGTCGGTGCCGACGCGACGCTGCGCCACACCCATCAAGGGCGGGTCGCCGAGATCAGCCTCCGCACCGGGAAACCGACCGGCCCTGCCGCGGGTGCCTGCGGGGCGAAGACCGGCGAGGACTCCGCCAGCTTCGGGACTCGCCACGGCGACGAATACGTCACGGCGTCGTTCGACGTCGCGGTGGCGCTCACGTCGCATCTGGAGGGCCGTGGCTGGGCGAAGGGCGGCCGCTGCTGGATGACGGTGGCACTCTCGGCGAGTTACTGGACGCCGGACATGGGACCCCAGAGCTCCTCCTCGCCGCCGGACGGGTTCACCGGCATGGAGCCATCGATCGTCAGCGTCACGGTCGACGGCCGGCGGTATCCGGCCGGGTCGAAGGCCTTCGACGTCGCCGCGTCGGCGAAGACCGTACGGGTGGCCGTGAAACCCCGTGGGCCGCGCAAGGGCGGGGCGCCCCTCCCGTGGGGGAATCTTTCGGGCGCGACCGCGCCGACCGAGGTGACGATCACGCTCGGGTGACCGGCGCCCTGCTGGACGCCGAGCGGCCCAGGCCTGCAGCTGCTCATAGCCGTTGGCCTGGTCGCGGACGACGAGGGTCGCCAGCCGGCGGCCGACCGGATCGGTCAGCGCAGCGGTGTTGCCGCAGGTGGAAGGGGTCTGTCGGGACTTGACACGGGTTCACGTTAACCGGTTAACTGAAGCGGTTAACCCAGTCAATCGGTAGGAATACCATCACGGCATGCGTATCGACGTGCATCAGCATCTGTGGCCGGAGCCGCTGCTCGACGCGTTGCGTGCCCGCACCGTGCCGCCGCGGCTCGACGGCTGGGTCCTGCACACCCACAGCGCACCGCCGTACGCGGTGAACCCGGCCGACCACGACGTCGCAGCGCGGGCCGCGCTGGTCGCCGCCGACGGGTTCGACCGGGCGCTGATCTCGCTCTCCAGCCCGCTGGGCATCGAGTGGCTTCCGGCCGCTGAGGCCACGCCGCTGCTGGACGCCTACCACGCCGGCGTCGCCGCGCTACCCGGCCAGTTCGGCGCCTGGGCGGCCGCTGGTCTCGACGAGATCGACACGGTCGCGCTGGAGCGGGCGCTCGACGCCGGATGTGTCGGGCTGCAGCTGCCCGCCGACGCGCTGGTGGACCCGGCGGGTTACCAGCGGTGCGGGCCGCTGCTGGAGGTGCTCGAGCGGCGGGACGCTCCGCTGTTCGTCCACCCCGGCCCGCACCCCGCCCCGCCGGCCGGTGCACCCGACTGGTGGCCGGCGCTGAGCCCCTACGTCCATCAGATGCACGACGCCTGGCACGCGTTCGTCGCGTTCGGGCGGGCCGCGCACCCGTCGCTGCGGGTCTGCTTCGCGCTGCTGGCAGGGCTGGGTCCACTGCACGGCGAGCGTCTCGCCGCGCGCGGTGGTCCGGCTCGCCGCCGGGTCGACGTGGACGCCTTCGTCGAGACGTCGTCCTACGGCCCGCGCGGGGTGGACGCGATCGTCCGGGTGCTCGGCGTCGATCTCGTGGTGCTCGGCTCCGACCGGCCGTACGCCACCGTGCCCGACTTCGGCTTCGGGCCGGCGTTCGATCACGCGCTGGCCGTGGCCAACCCTGGCCGCCTGCTCTACGGAAAGGAAGGGAACCGTGAGCTTCGACGCCCTACCAGCACGTGACCTGGGCAAAAACGAACTCCGCGCCTTGGTCGACGAGCTGGCCCGCCACCCCGAACAGTGGCGGGAACACGTGGCGTTCTCCGACTCCGAACGCCACTACGTCTCGCTCTACCGCGACGACCACGTCGACGTCTGGCTGCTGTGCTGGACCCCGCAGAACGACACCGGCTGGCACGACCACGACATCTCTTCCGGCGCGGTGGCCGTCGTCCAGGGCGCGGTACACGAGAACAACCCCCGGATCGGTGGGCACCACGTCGACGTCATCGTCCGGGCCGGTGAGTCGTTCTGCTTCGGTCCCGACCACATCCACCGGATGTCCGGCGCCGACGCCGAAAGCGTCTCCATCCACGCCTACTCCCCGCCGCTCTGGCGACTGGGCACGTACGTGATCACCGACGACGGCGTGATGCGCCGGACGTCGGTCAGCTACGCCGACGAACTGCGCCCACTCGACGCGCGGTCGGGGGTCAGCGCTGCCTGAGGCCGCTCCTCCGCAGCGTCCGCCGGATCCGCGCCGCCGGGGAGCGTGAACCAGAAGCGCGTCCCGCCGCCGGGATTGTCGCTCGCGCCGATCGTCCCCCCGTGTCGTTCGACGATGCGTTGGCAGATGGAGAGCCCGAGGCCGGTGCCGGGGTAGCTCTCGCCGGTGTGCGCCCGGTGGAACCGGGCGAACACGCGGCCGTGTTCGCCCGGCGGAAGACCGATTCCGCGGTCGGCCACCTCGACGCGCACCCAGTCTCCGGCGCCGGGCAGGGGCCGCGCGGTCACGTCGACTCGCGCCGGCTGGCCAGGCGCCGTGTACTTCAGCGCGTTGCCGATCAGGTTGTCGAGGACTTGCCGAACGAGCACCGGATCACCCTGGACGCACGGCAGTTGACCGACGTAGATGTCGGGGAAGTACTCGCCGGCCCGGGACGCCTCCAGCCGCGCGGCCACCACGTCGTGCACCAGGTCGCCGAGCGGGAACGACGAGCGGTGCACCGTCGCGTCGCGGGCGCTGGTGTAGGCGAGCAGGTCGTCGATGAGCCTGCGCATCCGCTCCGCGGTCACCCGGATCCGGTGCAGATGGTCAAGGCCCTCGTCGCGGACCGCGCCGGTCGTCTCCTCGGTCAGTAGCTCCTCCAGCAGCTCGCCGTAGCCCACGACGGTGGTCAGCGGCGACTTCAGGTCGTGCGCGACGACGCCGGCGAACCCCTGGAGCTCGACCTCGTGCGCCCGGGCCTCGGTGATGTCGTGGAAGACGGCGACCGCGCCGATCGACCCGTCCGCCAGCTCCAGCTGTCGGGCACTGACCGTGATCACCGCCCCGTCCGGCCGCGCGGGGTTGCGGATCAGCATCTCGACGTCGTCCGGAGCCTCGCCGGCCAGCGCCCGGATCAGGGGGAGCTGCTCGAGTGGGAACTCGGAGCCGTCGGGGCGGAACAGGCCGTAGTGCTGCTGCCACTGACTGGGGTCGTCGGCGTCGAGGTCGATGCCGAGCATGCGCTTGGCGGCCGGGTTGTGGGCGAGGAAGCGGCCCTGCTGGTCGACGACGCCGACGCCCTCGGTGATCGTGTCCAGCACGGTGCCGAGCAGCCGTGCCTGGTCGCGGGCCTCGCGTTCGGTGGTGCGCAACTCCGCCGTCGCCGCCCGGACCCGCCGCTCGGCTCGCCCGCGGGCACTGGCCAGCGTCGCCACCAGCGCGGCGAGGAGTGCGGTGAAGGCCAGAAGCGCGGTGGTCAGGGCCACGGCGGGGATTCGGCTGCCACCGGGCAGTGTCTCGGAGACCGCAGCGGTCCGGAGTACCCACTGCCGCTGGGCCACCGGGAGGTCCACGGTGCGCTGCTGGTCCCGGCGCTCGGTGGAGTCCGCGACCAGGCCGGCGACGAGCGTCTCCCCGCCGTTGGCGTTCCGGGCCGCGAGGCTCACGTCCAGGTGGTCCTGCGCGACCCGGGACAGCGTCGCGCGGATGAAGTCCTGGCCGCGCAGGCCCATGATGATCCAACCCCGGAACTGGAAGTTCCCGGCGGCGTCCAACCCCTGCACCGGCGCGGTGAGCACGAACGCGTGTTGTCGGGCCGACGGCGGCAGCTCCCGGTCGATGATCAGCTGATACGTATCGGACACCGCGACGGCCCCGGTCCGCCGGGAGTCTTCGACCGCCGCGTACGGTGCCGGTGCCTGGGTGATGTCGATGCCGTTCGTCAGCGTGCCCTGGCTGCTCAGGCGATTCGAGAGCACCGAGATGACGTGCGGACCGGCGCCGTGCGGCCGGACGACCAGCCCGTCCGAGCCGCGCTGCCGCCACTCGGCCTGGACCTGGGCGATTTGATCGTGTTGCGCCGGGACGAGGAACGCGATCGAGGTCGCACCGGGCAGGCTGATCGGCCCGAGCGGCGCGGTGGCGCGGGAGAACGACGTCGCGGTCACCGTCTCCAGCGCCCCGAGGGCCGCGGCGAGCGTCCGCATCTGGTCCAGGTACCGGTTGACCTCGGCTCGCACCGCCGCGGCCATGAGAGCGGTCCGGTTGTCCATGACCCGGGCGGCGGCCCGGTCGGCGGAGTCTCGCAGCACCGACCCGACGCCGAGCGACGCCAGCGCCCCCGCGAACAGCACCAGCACGCTGAGCGCGGCGACCGACCAGATCCCGCGCCCGGCCCCCGTCTTCCGGCGCCCCCGCACGTCTTCCCATCGACGGCAGCGCGTCCTGCCTGAGGGTCTGGTCCGGGCATTCGCCTCGGTCGGGCATTCTCGGATCAGACCGGACTCGGAGGTCGGCTGATGCGGACGATCATGGTGCTGCTGGTGACGGTGCTCGCCGTGGCCGGTTGCGGACGCGGAGGGCCGGACCCGGCGCCGACCGCCTCTCCGAGCGCGGGCACGCATGCGTACTCGTTGCGGGTCGGCGACCTCGACCGGCGGTACCAGGTCCACGTGCCGGCCGCCGCGGTCGGGCGGACCGGGGTACCGGCCGTGATCGTCCTGCACGGCGGAGGCGGGAGCGGCAGCCAGGTCGCCGAGCAGACCGGCTTCAGCGCGCTCTCCGACCGGGAGGGTTTCCTCGCGGTGTATCCCGACGGCTCCGGTCGCACGAAGCTTCTGACCTGGAACGCCGGCACCTGCTGCTCGTACGCGCGCGACCAGGGCATCGACGACGTCGGATTCGTGCGGGCGCTGATCGACACGCTCGCCGACCGGTTCGGCGTCGGGCGGGTCTACGTCACCGGGTTCTCGAACGGCGCGATGCTCACCTACCGGGTCGGCTGCGAGCTCGCCGACCGGATCACCGCGATCGCACCGGTGTCCGGCGCGATGAACGTGCCGAGCTGCGACCCGGCCCGCCCGCTGCCGGTCTACACCCTGCACGGCGACGCCGATCCGGTCGTCCCGTACGCCGGGGGCACGTCGGCGTCGAGGATCGCGAGCGAGGAGCGGGCCGGCGCCCACCGCTCGGTGGCGTACGCGGTGGACTTCTGGACGCGAGCCGACCGATGCACCGTCGACCCCGCTCGCAGCGTCGACGGGGCGATCACGTCGGTGCGGTACACCGCGTGCGCGCCGGGCGCGGAAGTGCGGCTGGACACCGTCGCCGGGGGCGGACACGCGTGGCCGGGCGGGAAGTCCGTACGCCGCGGCGCCGACGCGCCGACCACCGAACTCGACGCCACGGCCGCGATCTGGGACTTCTTCCGCACCCGCTCCGGTTAGCCGAACGGGTTCGCTGGTTAAGTCTTCTCCGGACGCCGGGAGAAGGAGCAGTCGATGTCCTCGTTAGTGACCGTGCTGGTGGGCCTGGCCGTGGTGGTGGTGATCGGGGTCGGTGTGGGCGTGGCGACCCACCTGCGGCACCGCCGGTGGGGTCCGCTGGTCGGCGGGCACGCGCACAACGACTATCAGCACGGCCGGCCGCTGCTGTCCGCGCTCGACCAGGGCTTCACCAGCGTCGAGGTGGACGTCTGGCCACACCAGGACGAGGAGGGCGTCGCCCGGCTGCTCGTCGGACACGACGCGGAGGACCTGGAGTACTGGCGGACGCTGCGCGGCCTCTACCTCGAGCCGCTGGCGCGGCGGGTCGCTGCGCACGGCGGCGTGCTACCCGGCTACGACCGCCCGTTCCAGCTGTTGGTCGAGGTCAAGCACGACCCGGAGTGGTGCTGGGAGCTGCTCTCAGCCGAGCTCGCCGAGTACCAGGACATGCTGACCCGCTTCGAGGGCGACCAGATCCATCCCGGCGCGGTCACGGTGGTGATCTCCGGTAAGCCTCCGCGGGAGGCGCTGGCCGCTGAGCCGGTCCGGTACGCGGCCTGTGACGGCACGCTCGCCGCGGTCGGCAGCGACGCGCCGGCCGCGCTGGTGCCGCTGTGCAGCGAGAAGTGGGATTGGAAGTTCCACTGGAACGGGCACGGCCAGATGCCGGAGGAGGAGCGCGCGAAGCTTCGCGAATGGGTCGCGAAGGCCCACGCCGAGGGGCGCACCGTGCGGTTCTGGGGAGTGCCTGCGCGCTCGCGCAAGCAACGCAAGGCGTTCTGGCGGGAGATGCGCGACGCCGAAGTGGATTACTTGGGCACCGATGATCTGTCGGCGCTGCGCGCGTTCCTGCACGTGCCGTCCGCCCGCTGAGGCGCCGCCGCTGCGGGTGGGTGCGGCGGGGTGGGTGGTTTTCCCGAAAATCAACCTCTCCGGGGTTAGGGAGAGGTTGAGTTCCCGAAAATCAACCTCTCCCGCGCGCCGGAGAGGTGGTCTTCCCGAAAATCCGCCCCCACCCGGCGGCGCGGGCGCGCGCGCGGGGCGGTGCGGGCATGGGGCGGGGGCGCGTGTGCGGCGCGCGGGGCCTCGTGGCGCGATGATCCGCCCCCCCCGCCCCGCCGCAGCGGGCCCCGCTCGGGGGCGCGGCGCTCAGAGGTTGTTGGCTATGGCGGTGGCCTCGAGTTGGACGGCGGCGAACAGGTCCTCGCTGTGCCTAACTTGGTCCGCGAGGGCGGGGAGGCGCGAGGCGAGCGTCAACTCGGTGGCGAGCACGGTGACCTTCATCCCGAGGGCGGTGCCGAGCACGATCCGGAGCACCGGCGTCAGGTGGTCCCACCCCGCGGTCGGCGACCCCTCGACGTACGAACCGCCGGCACTCGTCACCACCACCGCCGGACGTCCGGCCAGCGGCTGGCTCGGCGTCTCGTCGATCGTCGTCGTCACGCCCGGGACGTGGACGTAGTCGATCCAGGTCTTCAGCGTCGAGGGCAGCGAGTAGTTGTACATCGGCGCTCCGACCAGGAGGACGTCCGCGGCGAGCAACTCGTCGAGGATCGTCTGCTGCAGCGCCTCGTCCTCGGCCGGCGCGGTCTCGGTCGCGGTCCGCAGCCGCGGCGCCCAGTGCAGGGCCGGCGTCGAGAGCCGGGGGAGCGGATCGGTGTGCAGGTCGCGGTAGGTGACGGTGTGGTCGGCACCCCGGCCGGCCCACGTTTCGGCGAACGCTGCGGTGATCGCCCGGGAACGCGACCCGGTCAGGTCGGCGGACGAGTCCAGGTGCAGCAGGTGGGGCATGAGGGGTCCTCCGGACGCCGACGCGATGGTGCCCCACGGTTATAGCCCGGCCGATTCCGGGGTCGTCGGCGGTCTGGGTGTTTCGATTCCGCCATGCGAAGATGGCGAATTCTCCGACACGGACGGTGCGGGATTCCTACACTGAGCCGCCGGATGGTCTGGTGTCGCAAGGAGGCGGCGGATGTCGCGGTTACGCGTGTTTCTGGTGTCCGCAGTCGCCGCCGTACTCGTGGCGACCGCTTTGTCCGCCGTGCGCGCCACACCGGCGCTCGCCGACGTCGGCGGGTTGTCGAAGGGCGTCGCGGACGACGGCGCTCGCGTGGTGAGCGAGACGTTCGTCGAGTGGCAGAAGCTCGACATCGTCGTCGAATCGCCGGCGATGAACGGTCGGACCCCGGTGCGGCTCCTGCTGCCGAAGGACTACTTCACCCAGCCCGACCGGAAGTGGCCGACGCTGTACCTCATGCACGGCTGCTGCGAGCCGCAGGACTACAAGTCCTGGACTGCGTTCACCGACGTCTACGACTTCTTCCACAACCGCAACGTCCTGGTCGTGATGCCGAGCGACGGTCTCGCCGGGTTTTACAGCGACCCGCTGCGCGGCTCCGGACCCAAGTACGAGACGTTCCACATCAACGAGCTGACGCAGATCATCGAGCGTGGCTACCGCGGGTCGAACGTCCGCGCGATCGCCGGCCTCTCCGTCGGTGGGTTCGGGTCGTTCTCCTACGCCGCACGCCACCCCGGCATGTTCAAGGCGGCGGCGTCGTACAGCGGTCTGCTCGACACGCTGGTGCCGGGCGGTCCGGCCGCAGTCGAGTGGATGCGCCGCCAGGCGGGCGAGGACCTGTTCAGCCTCTGGGGCGACTCGATCCTCAACCGCCGCACCTGGCAGGCGCACAACCCGGCCAACCTGCTCTCCGGCCTGCGGGGTACGCAGCTCTACATCTCCTGCGGGGACGGACGCGCGGCCGACCTCGACCAGGACGACACGTTCGTCTGGCAGGAGACAGCGGCGTTGCTGACCACCCAGAGCTTCGTCTCGAAGGCGCGGTCGGCCGGGTTGCCGATGACCGTCCGCCTCTACGGGCGGGGCACCCACACCTGGCCCTACTGGCAGCGGGAGTTCAAGAACTCCTGGCCGATGCTCGCGTCCGCGCTCGGCGTCCCGGCCTGAGGCCTGTTGCGGAACCCTCTCCGCGCGACCTTCAGTCCGGCGGGGGTTGCTCGAGGTCGATCTTCTCCCGCCGGACCTGTCCGGAGACCGTCTGTTCGTCGGTCACCTGCTCCTTCGCGAGGTGGACGCGTTCGGTCGGCACGGTCTCGGTCCGGACGACGATTCGCTCGGCGTGCAGCGTGACGCCCTCGTCGGTGTCGTCGGTGTCCGAGGCCTCGACGGCGTCCGCCGGGGTGGTGGTGGCCGGGTCGGCGTCGGGGTCGATCGGTTCCCACTCCACCCGGAACTCCTCCCGGGACACCGGGACGGTGACCTGCACTTCCTCGGTGACGACGTACTTCTTCAGGCGCGCTCGCGCGGCCGGCTGACTCTCCGTGTGGATGCGGAGTTGCTCCTCCGATCGCGTCATCGCGTCGTCCGCAGCCCGCTCGGTGGAGACGGTCTGCTGAGCGGGCGGGGAGGGCGCCGGTGGCTGCGGCGCCGTAGCAGGAGAGGGCGGCGGCGTGGCCGGCGTCCGTGCCTGCGGGGCATCGTCGTCGGGGGTCAGGCCGAAGAACGTGTGCAGAGCGCGTTCCTGGGCGGGGGACAGCCCACCGTTCCGCCCGGCCGGCTCGACCGTCGGTGCGCCCTTCACCCGGTCCTTCTCCAGCGGCAACACCACCGCGCCCTGGTCGGGCACCGCGCCCGTCAGTGGAACGATGCTGGACGACCGGCTCAGGAGGCCGGTCCGGATCGCGATGAACGTCGGCGCCTGCGACTGGGCGTCGACGTAGACGCGCTCGACGGTGCCGATCCGGTCTCCGTGGCGGTCGAACACCTCTCGGTCGAGCAACTCGCCAGCTTTCCACTGTGCTGACACGTTCGTCCCCTTTGAACGCACGGCTCGTGAGTACGCGACAGCGCAACGTCAACGATGGGCACTGTCGGATAGCCCGTCTCGCGGGTTCGGAAACGGGCGGACGGCGACTCGCGGGCCGTGCGTCGATTTGATCGGAGGAAATTGAAGCGCGTGCGCGGCCTCGATTCAGAGGGCTGCGCGAGGCCGTTTCCCGAGGCGGATCCGGGTTACCCGGGGGTTGCGGACAGTGGTCAAATCCGTCTCGCCGGTCCTCTTTAGACTGGAAAGTTGCGGTATCGACGGTTTAGGTAGCGGTGACTCGCGGTTATCACTGCGGCGCATCGCCGACTCGATAACCCAACCGGAGCGAGAGGAGAACATCGATGCTGACCCAGGAACAGATCCCGTCGCTCATCGATTCGACCGCGTACGACCCTTCGGGTGACAAGATCGGCGCGATCAAGCAGGTCTACCTCGACGACCGCACCGACCAGCCCCAGTTCGCCACCGTCCACACCGGTCTGTTCGGGCTCAAGGAGACGTTCGTGCCGCTGGAGGGCGCCGAGCTCCGCGGCGACCGGGTCGTCGTCCCGGTGGACAAGGCGCAGGTGAAGGACGCGCCGAACATCGATCCGGACGGTAGCGACGGATCCCTGACCCCGCACCAGGTCGCCGAGCTCTACCGGCACTACCACCTGTCCTCCGCGCCGAGCGGTACCCGCGACACGTACGCGGCGCAGGTCGGCCGGGACACCGCCCGCGGGGAAGACGAGCAGTGGTCCGAGCAGGGCACCGGCCGCACCGAGCGCACTGAGCGCACGGGCCGCAGCGGCCGCACCGACGACGCGATGACCGTGTCGGAGGAGCGGCTGAACGTCGACACCGAGACCCACGAGGCGGGGCGAGCCCGGCTGCGCAAGTACGTGGTGACCGAGGACGTCCAGCAGACCGTGCCGGTGACCCGTGAGCGCGTCCGCGTCGAGCGTGAGCCGATCACCGAGGCCAACCGGGACCAGGCGCTCTCCGGTCCGGCGATCTCCGAGTCCGAGCACGAGGTGACGCTCCACGAGGAGAAGCCGGTCGTGCAGAAGGAGGCCGTTCCGGTGGAGCGGGTCCGCCTCGGCAAGGAGACCGTCACCGAGGAGGAGACCGTCGGCGGTCAGGTCCGGAAGGAGCGGATCGACACCGACGGGGTCTGAGCCCGTCACTCCTGCCACGAAGCCCTGCCCCGCACTCCGCGGGGCAGGGCTTCGTCAGGTAAGGCCGCTCGCCGCTCGGATAACCCGTCAGCCGAACTGCCATCCGAGCAGGTTCCACTGCCAGCAGAACCAGGCCAGCGCGCCCAGCCCGCCGAGCAGGACCACCTGGTGCACGCGGGACACCACCGCGGCGCCGCGCCACCCGGCGATCGTGCATCCGACGGCTCCGGCTGTCAGCGCCAGCGCGATCAGCGGCAGGAAGAACAGCAGGCGGAAGCCGAGCGGGGCGCCGTAGATGTAGGCGCTGGTGTCCCCGAACAGGGCGGCGGCCAGCCCGACGAGGAACCCGAGCCCGAGTAGCGCCGCCCCGGCCGCGAGCCCGCGCGACACCCGCCAAGTGCGGCGCACCCCCGGACGGATCGACCGCCGCCGGAACCGCCGCCACACCGCGGCGATCGGTATCGCCAGCGCACTCAGCGCCGCGACCGCGAACGCCACCAGAACACCCAGGTTGAACGGCAGCGTCTTGGCGCGGTCCAGCAACTCGAAGGTGGGTCCGTCCGTGGCGACGTACCGGACCCCGTCCGAGCCCGACACGGCCACCAGGTGGTCGTCGTCGCTGCGGTACGAACCGTCGCCCTGGGGCGTCCACGTCTTGCTCCTGAACCGGATGGAACCATCGTCCTCCACCCGCAGGCGCGCGGGACCGAGCAGCGTGAGCAGCTTCTCCATGCCCGAGGCGTTGCGGCGGGTCGGCGCGTAGAAGCCGGCCTGCGGAGGATTTGTCTCGTCGCCCGACGCCGTCGGCGCGGAGCCGGGCGCGAACCGGTCGAGGAAGCCCTCGATGACCTCGCCCAGCACCTCGAAGCCGTCGGCGGAGTTCACCGAGAAGAACATGCCGAGGTCGCAGTCCGGGATCAGCAGCAGTGCGCTGCCGAACCCCTCCCAGCTGCCGTCGTGCATCAGCACCCGGTGGCCGTTGAACGTCCGGTCGACGAAGCCGTGCGCGTACCCGCCACCGAGCCGCGGATCGGCGGAGAACGAGCGGGTGTGCATCGTCGCCACGGTCTTCGGCGCGAGGATGCGCTCGGATCCGTACGTCCCCTGGTTCAGGTGCGCGATCGCGAAGTGCGCCATGTCCGACGCCGTCGCGCTGATCGCGCCGTCCGGGGTGAGCTGGTCGAACGTGAACGGAACCGCCCCGTCGTCGCCGTAGCTGCGCGCGAGATCCCCGGCGAGCGCCTTCGGTACCGGCTCTGACGCGGTCGTGTGGTCCATCCGGAGCGGCGCGAGCACGTGCCGTTGGATGTACTGGTCGTACGGCTCGCCGCTGACCAACTGCACCAGATATCCGGCCAGCGCCGCGCCGTAGTTGGAGTACGCGGAGACCACCCCGGGCGGCCGGATCCGGTCCGGCATGTTTTCGGCCAGGTACTCGCCGAGCGGCTGGACGTCCGCGGCGGTCCGCGCGCCGGTGCCCATGATCCGGTCCTCGAAGCCCGCGGTGTGGCTGAGCAGCATGCGCAGGGTGATCGGCTGCGGGTACGTCCGCGGGACCTCGAAGTCCTTCAGGTACGAATTGACGTCCACGTCCAGGTCCAGGCGGCCCGCCTCGACCTGCTGCATCACCGCGGTCGCGGTGAACAACTTGGTGATCGACGCGATCCGCACCAGCGACCGATCGCCGTCCATCGGGACGGCCCGGGCGACGTCGGCCTGCCCGTAGCCCGCGGTGAACACGGTCCGGGTGCCGGACACCACCGACACGACCGCGCCCGGCACGTCGTCGCGGGCGAGCTTGGCCGGCACCGTCCGGTCGAAGTAGTCCGCGGCGGCGGCCGCCGTCGCCGGTACGCAGGTCGGGGGCGCCGCCTGGGCGGGCGTCGCCACGCATAGTCCGGCCAGGCTCACCGCGGCGACACCCAGCGCCGCCGGCACCAGTCGGCCGCGCTGCTGCGGTCGCGCCGGTTCGACCCGTGAACCGCGTCGCTGCGGCGGCGACGTGGCCGGTGGCGGGCGCCACCGGCGCGTTCGGCCGGTGCGGGGGATGCGGAACACGAGGCCCTCCTTCGTCGACGGGTTCGGCGCTCAGCGTCCCGGCGGGCGACCCCCCGCCACATCGCCGCGCGGTCGGCGGCCGTCTCCCCGAAAAGTCGGAGACGATCGTCGACCGAAGTGGCATGAGATCACCGTCCGTGCCTGCCTACGCTGCGACGTATGGAGACCTGGCAGCGGTGGCACGGCGATCCGCGGATCGTGGACGGCCTGCTCGTCGCCGGCTGCCTGTTACTGACCGCGTTCGCGATGAAGACCCCCTGGTCGGTGCTGCCGCTGCCGGTGATCGCGGTGGCCGGCGTCGTCGCGAGCCTCGCCCAGTGGCGCCGACGCCGGTGGCCGCACGTCGCCGCGGTCGCCGGTGCGGTCGGGAACGCCCTGGCCGGCAACCCGGGGCCGTTGCTCGTCGGTCTCTACGCGGCCGGCGCGTACGCGCCGCGCCGACACGTCGCCTGGCTCGCGGTGGTGGGCTGGGCCGGCGCGGCCGGCTTCAGCTGGGTCGACGCTGGGCGTCTCACGCCGTCGGACGCGGTGTACGCGGCCGCTATTGCGCTGGTACCGATCGGGGTCGGTGTCCACGTGGCCACTCGCCGGGCGCTTCAGGTGGCCTGGCAGGAACGGGCCGAGCGGGCGGACGCCGAGCGAGTGCTCCGGGACGAGCAGGCCCGGGCGGCCGAGCGCACCCGGATCGCCCGGGAGATGCACGACGTCCTGGCGCACAAGGTGTCGCTGATCGCGCTGCACGCCGGTGCGCTGGAGCTGACCGCCGACGGCGGCGCGGCACGCGTCCGGGAGGGCGCCGGCGTGATCCGAACGACCGCGCGGGAGGCGCTGCACGAGTTGCGTACCGTGCTCGGTGTCCTGCAGGCCGACACGGAGCCGTTCACCGACCTGGAGTCGCTGGTGGCGGACGCGTCCCGGGCGGGGCAGCAGGTGACGCTGGACGACACCGCGGGAGTGCTACCGGCGCCGTCGGCGCGGGTGGTGCACCGGGTCGTCCAGGAAGGACTGACGAACGCGCGCAAGCACGCACCGGGTGCGGTGGTCACGGTGACCCTGCGGCGGGACGAGGAGGGAGTGCGGGTGACGGTCGCCAACGCGGGGGCGGACGGCGTCCCGCTGGACCTACCGGGCTCCGGCTCCGGTCTGGTCGGGCTGGGTGAGCGGTTGCGGCTGGTCGGCGGGGTGCTCGACGCCGGGCCGGTGAGCGGGGGATGGGAGCTGCGGGCGACCGTGCCGTGGCTCGATCCGCCCGCCGACGAGGCGCGCGGAGCCGCGGTGCGACCGGCGGAGGCCCGGTGACCTCCGTTCTTCTCGTCGACGACGAAGCCCTGGTCCGTGCCGGGTTGCGACTGATTCTCGAGACCGCTGACGATCTCACGGTCGTCGGCGACGCGGAGGACGGCCGGGCCGCGATCGAGGCGGTCGGCCGCCACCGCCCCGACGTCGTGCTGATGGACGTCCGGATGCCGCGGATGGACGGGGTGACCGCCACCGCGACGCTGCGCGCGCGTGCCGATCCGCCGTCGATCATCGTGCTGACCACGTTCAACGCCGACGACGACGTGTTCCGCGCGCTGGCGGCGGGCGCCACCGGCTTCCTGCTGAAGGACACGCCGCCGACCGAGCTGCTGCGCGCGGTCCGCCTCGCCGCCGCCGGGGACGCGATGCTCTCGCCGAGCGTGACCCGTCAGGTGATCACCCGCATCACCGCGGAGGATCGCAGCCGTCCTCGCCGGGAGGCGCTGGCCCGCCTGGAGGAGCTGACCGGCCGCGAGCGGGAGGTGCTGGTCGAGATCGGACGGGGCTACCCGAACGCGGAGATCGCGGGCCGTCTGCACATGAGCGAGGCGACCGTGAAGAGCCACGTCTCCCACCTGTTCGAGAAGCTCGCCGCGACCAACCGTGTGCAGCTCGCGCTCGCGGCGTTCCGCGCCGGCCTGGTCGACTGATCTCAGGTACTGACGTCGGCGCGGGGTCTCCGTGGCCGTGCCGCCGAGCGGGCGTGGTCGGGGCGCGCTCCGTCGGGGCTGGTGGAGTCGGGGCTGGTGAAGTCGGGACGGGCCCCGACTGGGCTGGCGTGGTCGGGGCGCGCGGAGCCGGGGCGCGCTCCGTCGTGGCGAGCGGGGTCGTGGCGGGCTTGGTCAGGGCGGGCTTGGTCAGGGCGGGCTTGGTCAGGGCGGGCGCGGCCGGGCGTCGGGCGGCGGAGGACCCACTCGGCGACCGCGATGTTGATCAGCCATCCGGCCGTCGTCAGCACGGTCTTGCTCGGGACGTCGAGCGGACCGACGAGCAACAGCCACGGCGCCTGCGTGAAGGCCTGAGTACCGGCGGCGATGCCCAGCGCGTAGCCGCGGACCATCCAGCGCCGGTGGGTCGCGACGTCCCGTCGCCGGATCGCCCGGACGCCGAGCACGAGGAACGCGGTCATCGCCACGCCCACCACGACGCGGACGACTGCCAGCGCGTTGCCGTCGGTCTCCGCGCGGCCGGAGAACAGCGTGATCCAGACGCCGGAGAGTGCCGCGACCATCCCGCTCGGGGCGACGATCCGGCCGGACCAGCGGTGCCAGCGGTGCCGGCGTAACCGTGGCGCGAACTGGAGCGCGCCGAGCACCGCGAACAGGGTGACGCTGACGATGTGCACGACGATCGGGATCGGCGCGGCGACGAACCGGGCGTTCTCCGGCGTGACCGCGGGCCCGGAGGCCAGCTCGGTGACCCGGACGGCGCCGGCCACGACCGGGATGAACGCCAGCAGGAGCAGCGCGACCGGGACGAGCCAGTCGGACGTGCGGCGAGGCACAGGGTGGGCGGGCATGTCTTCGATCCTGACCGGAGCGCCCCGCCGTCTCATCGGAGCAGAGGCCGCAGTCTTCCCGGCCGGAAGAGCGGCACCCGCGTAGTACTTCCGGCGCCGCCGCGGGCACCGCACTTCCCGAA
>NZ_BAAAYN010000009.1 GCF_039536245.1 Cryptosporangium minutisporangium
CTGCGCGTTGGCTTCTCGGCAATCCGGTGGCGGTGGTCGGGGCGCGCGCCTGAACCTTCCGATCGTTCGACCCGTGACTGATGCGGGGCAGGACTACGATCCGCTTCATTGCGTGTGCGGAGCGTCTCGTTTCGGCCCCACCTGGGGTCCGCGCCGCTACGGTGATGGGCCGATCACCGTACGCCACTCCCGGGGGAGGCGTTGATGGGTACGCGGGTCAATCCCGTCGCTCTGCTCACGGCGGCGGGTGTTGCCGGCCGGTTCGCAGACGTCGTCCGGCAGGAAGCGACGAGCCTCGAGACCGACACCGACGCTGCTGTCCGGGCGCTGCCGGGGTTTCGCACCAGGGAGGTGTTGGATCGGCTGCAGTTCGGCTGGGTCGATGCGTTGGGGCGTCATCGGGACTATCTCGATCGTCTCGGTGATGCACTGTCCGGTGCGGCCCAGGGATACCTGCAGTCGGACGCGGAGACGGCGGCCTCCTTCACCGCCTTGGACCGGTTCTAGCCCGATGGTCGAGCTGGATGACCTGCGCGATGCCCGTCTGTCCGCGGTCGAGTCGACGGGTGCTGCCTGGCGGAAGCTCGCTGTACGTTTCAAGGTGGTGGAGGACGACGCGGTCAGCGACTTGATCGGTCCGCTGCACCACCACTCGCGCTGGGAGGGGACTGCGGCGCAGGCGGCTTACCGCCATCTCGACGGCGTCAACGAGGGCTTTGGTCTGCTGGCCGAGCAGGCGCGGGCGGTCGGCGCGCTGATCGATGCGGCAGCGTCGCGCTTCGCGACCCTTCAACGGCAACTGGACGACCTCGAGCAGGAGGCCCGCGCGGCCGGAGCGCGTGTCCGCGCCGACGGGAGCGTCGAGCCGCCCTACCTGACCGCTACGGAGTCGGCCGATGACCTGTCGGCCCTGGCCGCGGCGCGCCGGAACAACGAGACCGCCCAGGCTTTCGCCGACCGGGTCGCGGCTGTCCTGGCCGAAGCGACTCGGCTCGACGAGGAGTACGCCTCCGCGCTCACCCGGTACATCCATCCGCCCAGCGGGGTGATGAGCCCGTCCGAGGTGCTCAACGCCGCCCGGGATGCGAAGGACAACGCGAAGCTGCTGGGCGCGGACAAGTCGACGATCCCGGAGGGCAAGTCCGCGTGGACGATCAACGAATGGTGGCAGGGTCTGACGGCCGACCAGCGACAGGCCTATCTGACCGCCTACCCCGCCGAGCTCGGACGGCTCAACGGCATCCCGGCGGTCGACCGCAACGCCGCGAACCGGGCTCAGCTGCACCGGCACTTGGCCGAGGTCGAGCAGAAGGCCACCGAGTTCGGGTCCGCCACCGATCAAGGGTGGCGTGACCGGGTCGCTCATGACCGCCGGACCACCGAGAGGCTCCTCCAGCGGCTCGAAGAGTCCGAGTACGGAACCGAGGACACGCCCGTTCCGCTCTACCTGCTGGGGTATGCGCCGGGTGCGGTGGGGAATCCGGACGCGGGCCGGGCGATCGTCGCGGTGGGTAACCCCGACACCGCCACCCACGTCACGACGTTCGTGCCGGGTGTCGCCACCGATATGGACGACGTACCGGGCCTCATGCTCAACCGTGCCATTCCGCTCCAGGTAGAAGCGGACTCCCTCACGCCCAGCGTTCCCGGTGACGTCTCGGTGATCGCGTGGCTGGACTACGACGCGCCGGAGAACTTCCAGCCCTGGAAGCCGGGTGGAGAAGGCAACCTGTCGCTCGCGGGCCATGAGCGCGCCGATCAGGGCGCGGCCCGGCTCGACGCGTTCCTCAACGGCCTGCACGCCACGCACCAGGGGGAGGGCCACTACACCGCTCTGGGGCACAGCTACGGATCCACGGTCGTGGGCACCGCCGCCAGCTCCGGGGACGGCCTGGCCGTCGACGACATCATCGCCGCTGGCAGCCCCGGCATGCGCGTCGCCGAAGCCGGTGACCTCAATCTCGACCGGAACCATGTTTGGGCCGGAGCCGCACCCGACGACCCCATCGTCAACTGGACCGCGGACTCCGCCCACGGCGTGTCACCGGCCAATCCGGAGTTCGGCGCCAACCGGTTTCACGTCGACACCCACGGCCACGGGAACTACTGGATGGAGGGTTCCACCAGCCTGCGGAACCAAGCCGCTGTCGTCACCGGCCAGTACGACCTCCTGCAGCAGACGCCAGGCGCGCTGGACCACACCTCCGACGAGGGCTGGAATTACCGGCAGGCACGAATTCGCGGCGAATCGGTGGACCCACCATGACCCTGCTCCTCGAGCTTGCGACCCGGCGCCGACCTGCCCGTCCGTGGTGGGTCGTGATCGCGCTGAGCCTCGCCGCGGTGCTCGCGGCCTGTTCCCATTCCCCTGATCCGGCCGAGGAGCACCCCTTGCCCACGCGTGACCCCGCCGACGCCAGGGTGGCCATCGCCGCGCTCGCCGGCGAACTGCACCAGCAGATCGCGCCGACCGGAAAGTTCACCAAGGTCGGCGTCAGCGAAATCTGGTGTGAGGATCCGCAGGGCAACGCCTCGGAAGAGGGCCCGTACTCCATCCGCGGCGTCTACCAGGTGTTCCTCCCCGCCGACCAGCACCGCAGCGTCCTCACCCGGCTCGGCCAGGAATGGAAAGCTGCCGGGTGGACCGACGTCACCTACTCGACCTTCGGCGCCGAGGGCGTCAAGGCGAACCTGAAAGGCACCCGTCCCAGCGACGAGGTCACCGTCACCCTCACCTCCGGCGACCCTCCGATCGCATTCGCGCTGGGGATCAGCACGCCCTGCTACGAACGACCCCAGTAGGCCGGGCGCTGAGTCTCCGGCGGACGTCACGCCACCGGGCGGCGCCGCCCGGCTTTGAACAGCGCCCACAGGGTCTCCAGCCCGCCGATGACCATCAGGATGATGCCCAGCTTCGAGGGGGTGAAGAGGACGACATGGTTGTCGGAGCCGAACAGCCACAGCACAAGACCGACCGCGAACGTGGCCAGGCCGCTGATCAACGTCTTCTTCTCGGTGAGCAGCGCGTTCCGGAGTCCACTGTGCTTCTGAGCGTCCATGCGTCTCACGGTAGGTGCCGCTCGGCGGTCGCACGTCCTGCGCGCTGACGAAGCCGGATTACATCTTTCGGAGCATGCCGCGAGGGCTCTGTCGCCGCTCGCCGGCGGGTGGTCGCGCGCGGTTGCCAACCTTCGGCCGAGACCGGCGGGAAGGTTGACGCAACCGATTGGCTGCTATAGCTTCAATAGCAACCAGGTGGTTGCAATATCTGCCAATCGACACCCCAGCGCGATCGGGCTCACATCGAAGGGTCACCCCCATGAGCACGCAGGCCGCTCTGACGTCCGACACCACTGGTCGCCCACGCCCGTGGCGAGCCAGGATCACGGCGGGACTCCGTTTCGCCCGCCACTACCTGGAGATGGTGGCGGCCATGCTCGTCGGGATGGTCGTTCTGGGTTGGCTGGAGTCCCTACTGGCGTCGGCCATCGGCCACCCGCGTGCCCTGGACGGCGCGACGGTGTCGGCGTTGCTGATGGCCGCCAACATGTCGGTAGCGGTGGCCGCTTGGATGTCCGTGCGGCGTCACCGCCTCCCGCTCATCGGCGAAATGGTCGCCGGTATGAGCGTGGGTTTCGTGGCGCTGGTGCCGCTCTGGATGGGTGGGACCGGCCATCACCACGCGGCGACGATGGCCGGGCACGAGTGGATGTACCTCGGCATGCTCGTCGCCATGCTCGGCCGCAGGCAGTACTACTCCGATGAACAGGGGAATACTCATGGCTGACCAATCGATGCCCACCGTCGTCGATCGAGCGACGTTCCAGTCCGAACTGGACCGTCTGCGGGTTCGGGAGAAGGCGCACACGCACGAAGGTGACGCGATCGCCGCGGCGCGGCGGCGGCTGCCGATGGTGGAGATCGACGCCACCATCGAGGTCATCGGCCCTTCCGGACCGATCCCGTTCCTGGACGTCTTCGAAGGCCGGAAGCAGCTGATCGGGTACTTCCATGCCTGGTGGCCCGGCCGCCCGGCCGCGGAGCAGTGCGAGGGGTGCACGTTCTTCAACAGCCAGGTCCGCGAGCTGTCCTACGTCCACTCCCGGGACATCACGTACGCGACGCTCTGCAAGGGCCCGTACGAGGAGAGCATCCGCTACCGGGACTTCCTCGGCTTGGACATGCCGTGGTACTCCGTCGAGAAGACGGCGCCGCAACTCCTGGAGGGCCGCGACTGGCAACGCCACCACCTGGTCTGCTACGTCCGCGACGGCGAGCGAGTGTTCGAGACCTACTACACCGGCGGTCGCGGCGTCGAGATCATGGCCCCCACCCACGGGCTCCTGGACATGACCGTCTACGGACGGCAGGAGACGTGGGAGGACTCTCCCGAAGGCTGGCCCCAGCCCTGGGGTGACGCGCAGAACCCCGAGGTCTGGCGAACGAACGGACGCCCCATCGTGCAGTGGGCCCGCCTGGCGGCCGGACATTCGGACGACCTCGGCACCTGAGCGTCGCTACGCTGAACCGCCATGGAAGGCTCCGGCCCGACACTCCGCCCGAACACGATGAGGGCGACCGTGGTCCGGCGCGCCCGCCTAGCCGAGCGGCTGGACCCGGGAGCCGGTCGCCGGCTCACCGTCGTCGCGGCTCCGGCCGGCTACGGGAAGACGACGCTGCTCGGCACGTGGGCCGGAACCCGGGAACGGGTCGGTTGGCTGACGCTGGACGAGCGCGACAACGACCCGACCCGGTTCCTGTCCTCGCTGATCGGTGCGTTGCGGCAGGGCTCCGGCGAGGGCGAACTGGGGCAGGGCGTGCTGGCCGCGCTCCGCTCGCCGGACGTCCGTCACCCGGACGCGCTGATCGGCGCGCTGGTCAACGAGCTCGCACGGCGGCCGAGCACGGTCGACGTCGTCCTCGACGACTACCACGTCATCACCGGCGACGCGGTGCACCGGGTATGCGCCTTCCTGGTCGAACGCGCGCCGGAGCAGTTGCACGTGGTTCTGTCCGGCCGGGTCGATCCACCGCTGCCGCTGGCCCGGTGGCGGGTCCGCAACGAGCTGGTCCGGCTGGGAGCTGCCGACCTGGCGTTCACGGCGTCGGAAGCCGCGGCGTTCGTGCGGGACGTGATGCGGCTGGACCTGCCGCGGCCGGACCTGATGAGGCTGCACGAGAAGACCGAAGGCTGGGCTGCCGGTCTGCAGATCGCGGCGCTCTCGCTGCGCGGCTGCGCCAACTCCGCGGGGTTCGTCGAGTCGTTCTCCGGCCGGCACCGGGACGTCTTCGACTTCCTCGGTGAGGAGGTCCTCGACCGGCAGCCCGCCGACGCGCGGCGGTTCCTCGTCGAGACGTCGATCCTCGACCACCTGAGCGGACCGCTGTGCGACGCGGTCACCGGCCGGTCCGACGGGCAGGAGACGCTGGAGCGGCTGGAGCGGGAGAACCTGTTCGTCGTCGCTCTGGACGACGAACGCCGGTGGTACCGGTACCACCATCTCTTCGCGGACTTCCTGCGTGCCCGGCTGGGCCCCGAGCGCGGCGAACTCCACGTCCGCGCGTCCCGCTGGTGCGAGGCGAACGGCGCCCTGCCGGACGCGATCGGACACGCGATCGCGGCGGCCGACCACGACCGCGCGGTCGACCTGATCCAGCGGGGCACGGACGACGCCTGGAGCCGCGGCGAGGTGCCGACCGTGCTCGGCTGGATCGAGGCGTTGCCCGCCGACGTGGTGCGCGATCAGCCCACGCTCGTGCTCCAGCAAGCGCTGGCCCTGGCGCTGACCGGGAAGCCGGACCGGGCGGAGCGGCTCGCCGCGTCCGTCGGCTGCGAGGAATCCGTGCCGGCGGGGTTCTCGGCCGCCGTCCGGTCCTGGTGCGCCCGGCTCCGCGGCGATCTGCCCTCCGCGATCGACCTCGCCCGGCAGGCGCTCGCACTCCTGCCCGCGGACCGGGGCGGGCTCCGCGTCTTCGCCGCGGACTCCTTGGGCGACGCACTGTGGTCACTCGGCGATCTCCCGGCGGCGGAGACGGCCCTCGCCGACGCCGCCGCGATCGGCCGCGACGCCGGCCACGTCTACGGCACGCTCTCGGCGCTGACACTGCTCGCGCGGGTCCAGTCCGAGCGCGGACGGCTCGGCCGGGCACACGCCACGCTCCTGCGGGCCGAACGGTACGTACTGCAGCAGGACATGGAGGCGTCCTCGGCCACGGCGGCGATCCACCTGGGGCTGGCGGCGCTGCGGTACGAGCGTGACGATCTGGACGCCGCGGAGGAGGCGTTCCGCACGGGCGTCGAGTCGGCCGAGCGGACCGGGAACGTCACGGACCTGACCTGGGGTCTGGTCGGCCTCTCCCGGCTCGAACACGCCCGCCACCGAACCGACGCCGCGCTCGGCACCGCCGCACGGGCGGAGCGGGTCGCCCGGGACTACGGGGCGAACCCGGAGGCCGTGGTCGCCGCGGCCTGGATGGTGCGGCTCCGCCTGCGGCGCAGTGAACTCCCGGAGGCCGCGGCTGCCGAGCAGACCCTGGCCCGGCACACCGAGGCCGGAACGCCGGGCGCGGAGATCCCCGGCCGGCTGGCCACGGCGAGGCTGCTGCACGCCCGCGGGCGCTCCCGCGATGCATTGGACCAGCTGCGGCCGCTCCGCGACGCTGCCCAGACGGCCGACCGGGGCCGGGATCTCCTCGAGATCCTGGTGTTGCAGGCGCTCGCGCACGCGCAGGCGTCGATGCCGGACGAGGCCGCCGCGACGCTGGCCGACGCGTTCGGGCGAGCGGCGCCGGAGCACTACGTCCGGACGTTCGTCGACGAAGGCCCGGCGCTGGCCGCACTGCTCCCGCGGGTCCCGGGCTCCGAGGAACTCCGTGCCGCGTTCGCGCGTCAGGCCGCCCCACCGCAGGCGGCGCTCGTCGAGCCGATGACCGATCGGGAGTCGGACGTCCTGCGGTTGCTCGCGGTGGGCAAGAACAACCGGGAGATCGCGGCGGAGCTGTTCGTCAGCGTCGGCACCGTCAAGACGCACCTGAACAACCTGTACCGCAAGCTCGGCGCGCACAGCCGGACGCAGGCGGTCGCGCGGGCCAGGGCGCTGAATCTGCCGTCGATCTCTACCTTTCGGTAGAGCCGTCGGGGGGACGCTGATCGATAGCTTCCTGGCGATCGTCCGCCAGGAGGGAGAACGACGTGCTGCGGTTCCTGCGCCACCTCGTCGAGATGCTGCTCGCGATGGGTGTCGGCATGGCCGTCCTCGGGATCGGCCTGATGGTCGTCGGTGAGCCGCCCGGGTACGAGGGCCCGCTGGTCACCTACGGCGCCATGGGTGTCGCGATGGCGGTCCCGATGGTCGCGTGGATGCGCTACCGCGGCCACTCCTGGTCCGACGGCGGGCAGATGACCGCGGCGATGCTCGTGCCGATGTTCGTCCTGGTGATTCCGGTCGTGCTGGACGTCGCCCCGGCCTGGCTCGCGGCCGAGGGCACGCTGATGGTGCTGACCCACGTGGCGATGGTCGGCGGCATGGTCGCGTACATGCTCGTCCGCCGTGACCAGTACACCCAGGGTCATCACCGGCACTCGGCGCCGCAGCCCGACAGCGCCCTCGGCTGACGGGCATGAGCCGGATCCTCACGCGGATTGCCCGGGTCGCCGTCTACCTGATCGCGTTCGTCGTACCACCGGTCCTGATCAGCGTCTTCGGGGTGCGGGCCGCGCAGGCCGACCGCTACGAACCACCGCCCGCCGAGCGGAGCGCCCAGGTGACGCCGCCCGCCCACGACCCGGCGAAGCCGACCGCGGTCGTGCTGCTCAACCACGGTGGAACCGAGGTCACCGACGCCCTGGCCCCGTTCCAGGTCTTCGTGGAGTCCGGAGCGTTCAACGTCTACCTGGCGGCGCCCACGAAGCGGCGGGCGACGCTCAGCGGCGGACTGGACGTGCTGCCCCAGTTCTCGCTCGCCGACCTGGACCGCCGGCTCGGCGGCCGGTCGCCGGACGTCGTCGTCGTGCCCGCGATGTGGCGGGTCGGGTCCGACGGACAGCGGCCGGTCGCCGACTGGCTGCGGAAACACGCCTCGGGCATCGGCACGCTGATGTCGGTCTGCGACGGCGCCGAGGTCCTCGCCGACGCCGGGCTGCTGGACGGACGGCGCGCGACCGCGAGCTGGGCCAACCTGCCGAAGTGGAAGAAGCGGTACCCGGACACGCAGTGGGTGCAGGGCAGCCGCTACGTCCAGGACGGCACCGTTCTCACCAGCGCCGGTGTCACGTCCGGTGTCGTCGCCGCGCTGCACGTCGTCCGGGAACGGCTGGGCGAACCGGCCGCGACCGCGCTGAGCGAGCGCATCGGCTACCCCGACACCCGGCTCGGTGACGAGCCCCGGATCCCGGTCGACACCCTGAGCCCCGCCGATCGCGCCCTCTACGTGCTGCGCGCCGCCTGGACCCCGAACAAGCCGAGGATCGGGGTGGTGGTCACCGAGGGCGCGTCGGAGATCGAACTCGCCTCCGCGTTCGACGCCTATCCGGGGCCGTCGTTCACGTCGCGGACCACGTCGCTGGGGTCCTCGCCGGTGCGGTCCGCGCACGGCCTCACGTTCGTTCCGCGCTACACCGTCGAGAACGCTCCGGAACTCGACCGTCTCGTGGTGCCCGGCCGCGAGGTACCGCCCGACGTGCGCGCGTGGGCCGAGGACAGCGGCGTTCGGCCGCACTACGTGCACGTGGGCACGACCGGGTTCCCGTTCGACGCGACGCTGCGCGACCTGGCCGAACACGAGAACGTGCCGCTCGCCCGCTTCAACGCTCGGCTGCTCGAGTACCCGACCGGCCACCTGTCGTTCACCGGCCCGGGCTGGCCGGTGCTACCGCTGGTCGCGCTGGTGGCCGTCGGGCTACTGGGGCTCGGGACCGTCGGCGCGCTCGACGTCGTCATCCGGAGGAGGAGAAAGCAGTGACGCAGACCGTCAGCCTGGAACCGGAGGACGAGTTCGACCTGCACATCGGACCGATTCGCAAGCGAATCGGCGGGGACGAGATCCCGATGCTCGCCTACAACGGCTCCGTTCCCGGCCCGACGCTACGCGTGCGCCAGGGCTCGGAGGTCACGGTGCACGTCACCAACGACAGCGACGCCGACACGACCGTGCACTGGCACGGCCTCCGGCTGGAGAACCGGTTCGACGGCGTGCCGGGGCAGACCCAGCCGCCGATACCACCGGGCGGGACGTTCGCGTACCGCCTGCGCTTCGGAGATCCGGGCCTGTACTGGTACCACCCGCACCTCCGCGAGGACTACGGCCAGGAGATGGGGCTGTACGCGCCGATCGTGGTCGAGCCGGCGAACGCCGCGTACTGGCCGCCGGTCGACCGGGACCTGACGATCACGCTCGACGACGTGCTGCTGGAGGACGGGCAGATGGTGCCGTTCGACCGCTCCGGGCCGAACTTCGCCGCGATGGGACGCTTCGGCAACGTGCTGCTCACCAACGGCGAGACGACGTTCACCGCGCGGGCGGCGGTGGGGGAGGTGGTCCGGCTGTATCTGGTGAACACCGCGAACACCCGGATCTTCCGCGTCGCGCTGCCGGGGGCACGGATGAAGCTCGTCGGTAGCGACTCCGGCCGCTACGAGCAGGAGGCGTTCGTGTCGTCGGTGCTGCTCGCGCCGTCGGAGCGGGCCGTCGTCGACGTGCGGTTCGACAGCCCGGGGCAGGTCGGGCTGGAGCACCGGACGCCCGAGCGGGTCTACGAGCTCGGATCCTTCTCCGTCGCGGGTGCGGCCGCGTCGTTCGCGTCGTTCGAGTCGTTGCGCACGGACCCGGAGCTGACCGAGATCCGTCGCGGTCTCGGACCGCAGCTGGAGCGGGAGCCGGACAAGACGCTGACGTTCGTCGCCGAGATGCCGGGGATGCATCATCACCACCACCATCACGACCACGACGCCGGGGACGGCATCGAGTGGGAAGACACGATGCCGGAGATGAACCGCGCCTCCGACCCGTCGAACACGGTGTGGAAGCTCGTCGACGCGGACACCGGTGCGGAGAACCACCAGATCGCGTGGACCTTCACCGCGGGCGACACGGTCAAGATCCGGCTGGTCAACACCCGGGAGTCCGACCACCCGATGCACCACCCGTTCCACGTGCACGGTGCCGGTCGGTTCCTCGTGCTGGCCAGGGACGGCGTCATCGAGCCCAACCTGGCCTGGAAGGACACGGTCCTGCTGCGAACCGGCGAGACCGTCGACATCTTGCTGCACGTCACGAATCCCGGGCGATGGATGGCGCACTGCCACATCGCCGAGCATCACGAGAGCGGGATGATGTTCAGCTTCGACGTGAGAGGAGCGTCGTTCAGCGAAGTTCCTCGACCAGCCCGATGATGACGCCGGCGGGGCCGCGGACGTAGCAGTACCGGTAGTGGTCCTCGTACTGCGCCAGTTCGCCCACGAGCTCGGCGCCGTGACCGCGCAGCCGGTCGACGACGTCCTCGACCGCATCGACGACGAAGGTGAGCCGAGGGATGCCCGGGGTGTTCACCGGCTCCCACGGCGCACGGCCGGTGGCCACCGGCCGATGGAACGTCGACAGCTCGACCCGGCTCTGGCCGTCCGGGGTCCGCAGGAAAGCAAGGTCCGAACGCACGTCATTCAGCCCGACGAGCTGGTCCACCCAGGCGCCCTCGACCGTGGTCTCGCCCTCCAACTCCAAGCCCAGTTCGACGAAGAATCCGATCGCCGCCGCGAGATCCTCCACCACGAAGCCGACGTGATCCATCCGGTGAATCGCCATGATCTCCTCCTCGTCGTACGGCCGCCGCTCGTGGCCGCGGCATGGATGTGCGTTAGGCGCCCAGTACGTGCCTGTGCAGCTGCGGTAGGACCACATCCCACACGGCGGGCGGCGGGATTTCGTGACCCACTCCCGCGAGGCGTACGAGCCGGGCCCCCGGGATCACTCGCGCGAGCGCCTCCCCGTGCGGGAGCGGAAACATCGGGTCGTCGGCGCTGTGCAGGACGAGGGTCGGCACCCGGATCTCGGCCGGGTCCACCGCGGTTCCGGAGCCGGCGACGAAGTGGTTCATCATCGACGACGCCATGTCGCGGCTGCGGCGCACTTCGAGGGTCGCCAGGGCGCGCACCCGCGGCTCGTCGAGCCCGAGCGGGCCGGCGAACGGGCGCTCCACGTCGACACGGTAGTCGATGACCCTGTTCTCATCGGTCCAGTCGATCTCCGGCTCGGGTTCCTCCCAGGTCGCGGCCACCGCGCGGCTCGGCGGCGGCAGTTCCCCGTGGTCGCCACCTGCGGGGCTGGTCTCGACGAGCGTCAGGGACCGCACCCGCTCGCGGTTGCGCACCGCGATGTTCTGCGCGATGCCGCCCCCCATCGACATGCCGACGAGATGCGCTTCGTCGATGCCGAGCGCATCGAGGATGCGGAGTGGATCGTCCGCGAGGTCATCGCCGGTGTAATCGGGCCGTCCCGGCGGGGACGCGCTCGATTGACCGGTATCCCGGTGGTCGTACCGGATCACTTGCAACTGGCCGGCGCCGAGCAGGTCGCAGAATTCGGGGGTCCACCAGTCCATCGACTGGGCGCCGCCGGCGAGAAGCAGCAGCGCGGGTGCGCCGGTGGGGCCGCGGCGCTCGATCGCCAACTCGACGCCGTCGAGTTCGAGGATTTCGGTGTCGGCAGTGGATGCACGGTAGGTAGTCATGCCGATGACCGTAGATTCGCCGAGACATCGAGAAAAGCGATTGTCAACGATCAAATCAATCGCTAGCCGTTATGCTCTGCCGTCATGGCCGACGTCGAGCTGCGCCACCTGCGGACCCTGGCAGCCATCGCCGAGGAGGGCACGTTCGGCCGGGCAGCCGATCGGCTCGGTTACACCCAATCGTCGGTGAGCCAGCAGATCGCCGCGCTGGAGAAGGCCGTCGGTGGAGCCGTCTTCGACCGTCCCGGAGGTCCGCGGCCGGTACGGATCACTCCCCTTGGCGAGGTGGTCTTGGGCCATGGACGCGACCTGCTCACGAAGGCGGAGGCACTGGCCGACGCCGTTGATCGCTTCCGGGCGGGTCACGGCCGGATCGACATCGGCACCTTCCCGGGGGTGTCGAACCTGATCCTGCCGACCGTCGTGCGCCGCCTGCTGGACGAGCACCCCGGCTGCGACATCAGGCTGTCCGAGGTGGAACCGGAGGATCCGCAGCTCGGCGACCTCGATCTGCTGTTCCACGACGGCCGGATCGAGGGCGACGTCGAGCACGTCAAGCTGTTCGACGAGCAGTACCTCCTGGTGGCGGGCGCCGACGCGTTCCCTCCGGGTCCCGTGCCGGTGAAGCTGCTCAACGACGTTCCGATGGTCGCCTGGCCTCCGACCTATCACCAGCGATGGTTGGAGCGTGCGCTCGCTACCGGCGGCGCGCGGCCACGGATCGTGTTCCGGACCGCCGGACACGAAACCATCCTCTCGATGGTGCGGGCAGGCATCGGCTCGGCGGTGCTGCCGTGGCTCGCGCTCCACGGCTCCGACGCCTGGTCCGACGATCGGTTGGGCATCCACCAGCTGCGGCCCTCGCCCGCCCGCGAGATGTACCTGCACTGGCCGGCCGAGCGCACCCAATCGCCGCTCGTGAGCCGAGCCATCGACATCGCCGTCGACGTCGCCGGCGACCTGGCCGGCCAGATGTGATGACGCGTGGCTCTACAGTTCGACCAGTGACAGCATCCGATCGGTCGGCAACCGCTGAACGTCGCGTCGTCGCCGACCAGGACGCGTGGTGTGCGACTCGAACAGCGCTCAACGCCCATCGGCCCGAGCTGACCCGCCTCGCCGCTCAGCTCTACCCGCCCGACTGGCGAGTGGCCGACGCGGACCTGCTCGCCGCACCCGGCTGGATTCCGCCGACGCCGATTCCGCTGGCACGGGTGGCGCTCTCCTACCGCGAGGACGTACCGCCACCGGCGGTGACAGGGGCGGAGCCGGTCGCCGAGGAGACCCGTCCACTGGCGGACGTCGACCGCCGCTACCCGCGGTACAGCGAGGCGATGGCCGACCTGGCGCGTCCCCGACTGTTCGACGACCGCGAGTCGTATCGCCTGGTGCACGTCGACCTCGACCCGGCCCGCCCACGCCTGGAGCTCGGCCGCACCAGCTACTTCGAGCAGCTGGACGTCGTCGAGCCGCTGGCACACGAGCTCGCTCGGGCGAACCGCGGCCCCGACGGCGGCACGGGCCGACCGAACTGGGCGCGCGTGCCGTTTCGACGCCTGCTCGGCGACCCCTTCGACCTGGCTCGCCGGGCGCTCCTGCCGTCGATCGACACCCTGACCATCCGCTGGGATCGCCGCCAGGACAGCCGCACTTTCCTGCTGCACCACCGCGATCCGCAAAAGGTGGCCGTCGCCGGCGGCACCACCCACGTCATGCCCTGCGGGGTCTTCCAGCCGTCCAGCTCCGATCCGGCTGCCCGCGTCGCAGACTTCGATCTCTGGCGCTGCCTGATGCGCGAGTATGCCGAGGAGTTCCTCGGCCACACCGAGTACGGCGCCGACGGCAGGCTCGTCGACTACACCGACGAGCCGTTCCGGTCCCTCGATGAGGCGTACCGCGCCGGGCGACTGCGCGTCTTCGTTCTCGGGCTGGCGCTCGACGCGCTGACGCTCGTCGGGGAGATCCTCACCGTCTGCGTGCTCGACGCAGACGTGTACGACGACGTCTTCGCCGACGTGGCGGCCGCCAACGCCGAAGGCCGGTCGGAGTCCGCCTTGCCGTTCGCGCAGGACGTCATGGATCGGCAGCTGGGCGAGGGTCGGATGGCGCCGGGCGGTGCCGGCTGTCTGCGCCTTGCGTGGGAGCACCGGGCGATCCTGTTCGAGCCGGGCGGGCCGGATGGCCGCGTCAGTCGTCCGGGACGGTGAGCAGCTGCATGAGCGCCGCGGTGCGTTCCGGGGTCCATCCAGGTGGTGGCGCGATCTCGGCCCAGGCGGCCGTCGGCAGGGTGCCGAAGCTCTCGCCGAAGACGAGCAGCTTCGGACGCTCGGTCCGTGGCAGCCGGGACCAGACCGCGTACACCTGGTCGAAGAGGTCACGCGCGGCTTCCCTGGCCCGTTCCTCGTCCGTGAGGAAGGAGATCGGGCTCGGGAGATAGGAGTACTGCATCGCGGCCAGGGCGGTATCGCCCCGGTACATGTACTCCAGTGGGTCCACGGCCTGCGGGTTGACCCAGCCGGTGCCGGTGGTGGTGACCAGGCAGAGCGTCTCCCGGTGGAAGGCGCCGGTGCGCTGGAGTTCCCGCACCGCCAACGCGGCCCGTTCCCGTGAGGTCGGCGCCGTGTCGAGACCCACGTAGACCCGGATCGGCGGACGCACGCCGGGCCCGGAGAACCGTTGCAGGTCGACGGCGTTGGGTCGCCCGGTGGCGCTTCGCCGCTGCGTGGACTCATCGGACTCCGATCGCCGTCCCCGCCGAGCACGAGCGTGCCGACGACGTGGCTACGCCACCTCATCCGCACCGGCTGAACTTCCACCGCGCCGACACCGCGGACAGCGCACGACGGCGCACCTCACCCGCCGCGAATGAGGTGGCCGCCACCGTCCGATCCGTACGGTCCTTTTGAGCTGCGGCAGAGCGCGGCAGCCGGGCGGCCTACTCGCTCGAGCCACGGCAGACGGAGGTACCCATGTCCGACCTGATCATCATCGGATACGACGATCACGACACCGCGGCGTACGCGAAGGTCATCGAGCTCCAGCGCGACCACGTCGTCGAGGCGCTGCGGCCGTTCGGCGGCGAGGTTCTCCAGACGTCGCTGTCGCACGCGCAGGAGAAGGAACTGGCCGAGGAACTCGGCGTGGCCTGACATGGCCGGGACCGAGACTGCACCGCGCCCGTCCACCGTCCAGAAGTTGTCGTTCCTGACGATGACCTCGATGGTGGTCGGGTCGATGATCGGCGCCGGCGTGTTCTCGCTGCCGCGCCGCTTCGCGCAGGAGACCGGGATCTACGGTGCGCTGATCGCGTGGTCGATCGCGGGTGCGGGCATGCTCATGCTCGCCTTCGTCTTCCAGACGCTGGCCGTGCGCAAACCGGAGCTCGACGCCGGGGTCTACGCGTACGCGAAGGCGGGATTCGGCGAGTACCTGGGGTTCTTCTCCGCCTTCGGTTACTGGGCCAGCGCGTGCGTGGGCAACGTGACGTACTGGGTGCTCATCATGTCGACGATCGGCGCGGTGGTACCGGCGCTCGGTGACGGCGACACCGTGTTGTCGATCGTGCTGTCGACGATCGGCGTCTGGGTGTTCTTCTACCTGATCCAGCGGGGCGTGAAGGACGCAGCGGTCCTCAACCGCATCGTCACGATCGCGAAGATCGTTCCGATCCTGGTGTTCGTCCTGCTCGCGCTGTTCGCGCTGGATCCGGGCGTCTTCGTCGACAATCTGCGCGGCGGCGCGCAGACGGAATCGCTGTTCGAGCAGGTCAAGGGCACGATGCTGATCACCGTCTTCGTGTTCCTCGGCGTGGAGGGCGCCAGCGTCTACTCCCGCCACGCCGAACGGCGCGAGGACGTCGGGCGAGCCACCGTGCTGGGGTTCCTCGCGGTCTTCGCCGTGTTCGCCTCGGTGACGATCGTGTCCTACGGCATCCTGCCGAGCAGTGAGATCGCCGAGCTGCGGCAGCCGTCGATGGGCGGTGTGCTGGAGGCAGCCGTCGGCGAGTGGGGCATGGTCCTGGTCAGCGTCGGGCTCGTCGTCTCGGTACTCGGTGCCTATCTGGCCTGGACGCTGATGGCCGCCGAGGTGCTCTACGTCGCGGCCAAGGACGGCGACATGCCGCGGTTCCTGCGGCGTACCACGGCCGGCGACGTGCCGTTCGCGGCGCTGCTGCTGACCACGATCCTGATCCAGATCGTCCTGGTCGTCACGTACTTCTCCGAGGACGCGTTCAACTTCGCGCTCGACCTGACCAGCGCGTTGAGCCTCATTCCGTTCCTGCTCGCGGCGGCGTACGCGTTGAAGCTCGGCGTGACCAGGGAGACCTACACCGAGCAGCCGCAGGGATGGCGGCGGGAACTGACCGTGGGCGTGCTGGCCGTCGTGTACACGATCTTCCTGCTCGTCGCCGCCGGCCCGAAGTTCGTCCTCGTGTCGTTCATCCTCTACGCCCCGGCCACGATCCTGTTCGTCATGGCCCGCCGGGAGCAGGGCCGGCAGCTGTTCTCCGGCCGCGAAGCCGTCATCTGTGTCATCTCGGTCCTCGGAGCGCTCGTCGGCATCGGCGCGCTGGCCGCGGGCTGGATCTCCATCTGACCCACCTGGAGGTAAGTCATGGTCAGCAACAACGGAGCCAGCGCTGCAACCCTCGGCGTGCACTCGGAGGTGGGCCGGCTGCGCAAGGTTCTGGTGTGCGCTCCCGGGCTCGCCCATCGGCGGCTCACCCCCAGCAACGCCGACGACCTGCTCTTCGACGACGTGATGTGGGTCGAGAACGCGCAGCGCGACCACGCCGACTTCGTCAACAAGCTCCGCGGGCGCGGCGTGGAGGTCGTCGAGCTCCACCAACTGCTCGCCGACACGATGGCCATCCCCGAGGCGAAGACGTGGCTGCTCGACCGCAAGATCGTCCCGAACGAAGTCGGGATCGGCCTGATCAGCGATACCAGGGCGTTCCTCGAGGAGCTCAAGCCGCGCGAGCTCGCGGACTTCCTCATCGGCGGCCTGGCCACCGCGGACCTGCCCAGCGACTTCCGCTCCGGCTACGTCGCCCTCGCCCGCGAGGCCACCGGCGTCCGCGAGTACCTCATGCCGCCGCTACCGAACACGCTCTACACCCGCGACACGACGTGCTGGCTGTACGGCGGCGTGACGCTGAACCCGCTCTACTGGCCCGCCCGTCACGACGAGACCCTGCTGATGAAGGCCGTCTACCAGTTCCACCCCGACTTCATCGGCTCGCCGGTCTGGTGGGGTGACCCCGAGCAGGACTGGGGACTGTCGACGTTCGAGGGCGGCGACGTCATGCCGATCGGCAACGGCGTCGTCTTGACCGGAATGAGTGAGCGCACGTCGCGGCAGGCCATCACCCAGGTGGCCGCGGCGCTGTTCGCCGCGGGCGCCGCCGAGCGTGTCGTGGTCGCCGGCATGCCCAAGCTGCGCGCCGCGATGCACCTCGACACGATCTTCACGTTCGCCGACCGCGACATCGTCACGCTGTACCCGACGATCGTGGACGGCATCCACACGTTCTCGCTGCGCCCCAGCGACCGTGCGCCGGGCGTCGAGGTGGTCGACGAGGGCGACCGCGCCTTCGTCGACGTGGTCGCCGAATCCCTCGGGCTGAAGGAACTACGGGTCATCGAGACCGGCGGCGACGTGTACGCCTCCGAGCGGCAGCAGTGGGATAGCGGCAACAACGCGGTCGCCGTCGAGCCGGGAGTCGTCTTCACCTACGACCGCAACACCCAGACCAACACGCTGCTCCGCCGGGCCGGGGTCGAGGTCATCACGATCGTGGGCGCCGAGCTGGGCCGCGGTCGCGGCGGCGGTCACTGCATGACCTGCCCGCTCATCCGCGACGCCGTCGACTTCTGAGGAGTCGACAGCCCGCGGCCCACCCGTTCGGAGCGGAGGAACCGGTGTCGTTCGACCATGACGCTCTGGTGCTGTTCCTGGCACTGTTCGCGCTCTACAGCCCAGTCGCTGCGCTCTCGTCCTACCTGCCGATCGTCCGCCCGTACACCCACCCACAGCAGTTGCGCCTCGCCGTGGGGCTGGTCGTCAACGTCGCGGCGTTCGTCCTGCTGGCGATCTGGGTGGGGGAGCCGCTGCTGGAACTCCTCGGCATCAGCACCGCGGCGCTGACCGCAACCGGCGGCATCGCACTCCTGTTCGCCGCGATCCCGCTCATGCGCGGTACCTCCGAAACGCCACCGCCGGCCTCGGACGACACCGGGGCCGGGCCGGAACCGGCTGCACCGGCCGCACCGGCGGCGGCACGATCGGTGCTGTTCTCGCCGATCACGTTCCCGTTGACGGTCGGAGGCACCACGTTCGCGTTCGGCGTCGCGGCCTCCGCAGACGTGGGGGGCGTCACCGGCCGGCTGTGGCTCTCGGTCGCCGCAGCGGCCTACGCGGTGGTCACCGGCGTGACCCTGTACCTCTCCGGGCACGTCGAGCGGCGCATCTCCGACGCGGCGTCGGCCGTCCTCGACCGCGTCGCGGGGGTCCTGCTCACCAGCATCGCCGTCGTCCTGCTCACCAACGGCTTCACCGAGCTCGTCCTCGCCGCGGTGGATCGCAGCTGATGGCTCACCCGTCGAGTCCGGTGGCGAGCAGGCGAGTCTTGGCCGTCTGGAATTCCTGTTCGGTCAGAAGCTCGTCGTCGCGGAGACGGGCGAGGCCGGCGAGCTGGGTCACCAGGTCGTCGGGGCGGCCGACCGACTCGTCGGGGCCGACGCCGGCCGCGCACTCGATCGTCCGGCCCGTCGCGGATCGGAGGGCGGTGGCATCGACCGCGCCCCCGTTCTCCGCCATCGTGTGGGCCATCCGGTCCAGCCACGTGTACTCGATCACCGCGACGAGAGCGGACGTGTCGGACGAGAGCCGGTCCGCGATCGCCGCCAGCTCCGTCGAGGAGACCAGTGAGGGGTCTCCGGCCGAGGACTCCCACGGTCCGGGCGACGTGCGGCGATCAGCCTGCACGGATCCGTCGGGCCGACGGGTGAGCACCACGAGGTCGCGGATCGTCGCCGTGCCGCGTGCGACCAGATCGGCCAGTTCGGCCGGGAGCGCGGGGGCGTCCTGCCCGCCCGGGAAGGTGAGGACGAGGAGCTCCAAGGGCGTGATCATGGATGCCGTCCTCTCGACGTCTTCCGGGGACGGCGTCGAGCGTGCCTCGTCCAGGAGGCGACCACCTCATCCCGATCGGATGATCCGAGCGAGGTCAGAGCAGGCCGATGGTGCGGGCCCGCTGCAGGGCCTCGGCGCGGCGCCGCGATCCCAGCTTGCGGTAGAGGGCCGCGACGTGGGTCTTCACGGTGTTCTCGCTGACGAACAACGTCTGGCCGATGTCGATGTACGAGCCACCGAGGGCCAGCTCGGCCAGGACGTCGGCCTCGCGGCGGGTCAGCTCGACGCCGCCGGCGCGCCGCCGGACGATGCGACTCCGCACGCTGGAGTTCTGCTGCAGTGACCGTCCGGCGCTGGACAGCGGCGGCAGCGGGGCGAGCTGCTCGACGTTCGGGTGGTCGGCGCGGTGGGCTGCGAGCGTCGCCCGGGCTTCGCCGACGAACGACGGGGCGTCCGGCTCGGCCGCGAGCTCGTCCAGCAGCCCGGCGAAGGCAGGCGCCGCCGCGAGCCAGAGGAACAGGGGATACACCAGCCGTTCGGGGGCGCAGCGCAGAAGGGTGTCACGGAGCGCATCCCGGGCCGCTTCGCGGTCGCCCAGGTCGAGCAGAGCGCGCGTTCGACCGGCTGCGGCCTCGATCGGTACGTAGAGCCATCGGGTCCGCTGGGGCTGGTTCAGGACCTCGGTGAAGGTCGCCAGCGCACGGTTCCCGTCGCCCCGGTGCAGCGCCACCCAGCCGGCCAACGCGGTCGGCGTGTCTTCCGGGAACTCCTCGGCGAGCACCTGCTGCGCGGCGACGGGATCCGAGCCCGAGAGGAGCGCGAGCCGGCCGCGGACACCGGTAACTCGTCGCTCGAGGAACGACTGCGGGTCGCCGGAATCGACCAGGGTTCGACCCAGCTGGTCCCGAGCCGCCTCCAGGCCGCCGGCCGTGACGGCGAGGCCGATGTCGAGGGTGGTCGCGAGGCTCTCCACCATCGGGTCCGTCTCGGTGGCTTGCAACTGTTCCACGTGTTCGCGGTTCCGGGCAGCGGCGTCGAGGTCCAGCCGGTGCAGCCCGGAGGCCGCCAACCCGAGGTAGGCGCGGGCCAGGACGGGCACACCGGGCAGGCCGGCGTTGGTCGCGATCTCGAGCGTCTCTTCGGCGAGCACACCGGCGGTGCGCCCGGCGCCGACCGTCACCGCCATGACGCACTGGTACGACAGGATCGTTGCGGTCATCGCCCGGTGGCCGAGGGCCCTGGCGATAGCGACCGCTTCGCCGAGGTGGGCACTCGCGCCGTCGAGGTCGCCGGTGGCCAGTTCGGCTCCGCCCACCTCGGTCATCAGCCACGTCTTGCGCGCCAGCGACAGTGCCCAACGGGAGGCGAGTCCGCCGTTGCTCGACGCGTGGTCGTGGCCGGCCGACGGCGGATCCGCCGCGGCCGCGCAGCCGAGGAGAGCGCGGGCGTTCTCCAGCGCGGCGTGCGGATCGGACCACCCCGCGCGAGCGAGCCAGAGGCGCAGGATCGCGGCGTCAGCGACGAGTGCCCCGCCGTGGGCGTCGCCGCTCACCGCGTCCGACGGGGCGTCGATCGTCCGGGCCGCTTCCTGCAGGATCAGTGGCGCCAGCCGGGTCGCGGCCTCGAAGTCCCGGTCGGCGCACCGGTGCAGGGCGACCACGGCGGCGAGCGCCGGATGCCCGGTACGCAGAGCGGTAGGGACGATGTCCAGCGCGGAGCCGAGCAGCTGGTGATGGCCGGTGGCGAGGAGCGTGGTGCCGTGCTCGACCAGGAGATCGACGAGCCGGGGCACGTACGCGGCGCGGACGGCGTGCTCGACCGCCGCGGCGACCGCGCCGTGAGCGAGGTAGTACGCCGCACCTCGTAACTGCGCGGCGGCGTAGAGAGGACGCTCGCCGCCACCGGGACCGACGTGTCGCCGCAGCAACTCGCGCAGGAGGGGGTGGTACGTCCAGACGGCGTCCTCGAGCGAGGCGCGACCCCGCACCGTCACCAACAAGCCGGCCTGAGCGAGGTCGGCCAGCAGCTTCGGCGCCTCCGGCTCGCCCGAGAGCACGACCGCCTGCTCCGCGGTGACGCTCTCGTTGGCGCCGGTACACAGCAGCACGTGACGGACGCGGGCCGGCAGAGTGGTGAAGACCTCGCCGAGCAGGTAGTCGAGGATGGGCTGGTTGGTGCCGAGCAGGGTGGCCCGTGCGGTGACCGGATCGCTCGCGCCGGCCAGTGCGTGGGCGCCGAGGACGAGTGCGGCAGCCCATCCGCGCGATCGGGTGATGAGAGCGTCGCGGTCGTCCTCCCCGGTGACGCCGTGCGCGGACACCAGCGCGGACGCTTCGGATCGCGTGAACGTCAGGTGATGCCCCCGGATCACCTGAACCGACCCGGCAAGTTCGAGATCGACGATCGGCAGCGCCAGGTCGTGACGTGTCGCCAGGACGATCCGCACCGCGTCCGGGTGGGCGCGCAGGACGCCGTCGAGCAGGTTGAGCAGGTCGTGGTGGAGCAGGTGGGCGTCGTCGACGACCAGGATCTGCGGCGTGGCGTTTCCTCCGTACAGGCGCCGGAGCACCTCACGCCGCACCTGCTCCGGCGTCCGCGCCCTGCCGTCCCGGGCCTCCGGCAGCGCGCGCTGTCCGGCGGTGACCAGAATGGCCGACGCGAAGCGGTCCGCCCGGAGCCCTGGCCGGGCGACCAGCCACCGTACCGGTGGTGTCGGCGCCGAATCGGCGTTCCCTCTTTCGCTCCATCCGGCCAGAGCCGCGGTCTTGCCCGAGCCGGCGGGCGCCACCAGAACCGTGAGCGACCGGTGCCCCGCGTCGGCCAGCAAGGCGTCGACGCGCGGCCGGTCGATCCATCGCCCCGGACGCCGCGGCGCGGTCTGGAAGACGTGGCTGTCCACTGTGGTGTCGTGAGCGGTACCGCTTCCCGGTGACGGTAACTCCATGCGTATCCACCCCCTGGACGCGCGCGCGAACCGAGTGTTCTCCACGGCCACGCCGCGGGCAACTACTAAGGGGAGCTATTCGCCTCGAAGTAACCACTGCGCGGATAGTCGCTTTCGTTTGCGCGCTATTGACGGAGCCGACACGCATTTAGTCCGCCGCGGAGGATGTGCGCGTCGTGCTCGCCCCGCATGCTGGGATTTCCCCACAGGTAAGAGGGTGGTCATGCGCTACTTGGTGCGCGTTCATGGTCATCTGTCCCGTGATCTGGTCAGCGCGTTTCCGCAAATGGTTCCGGCCGAAGGACCGGCGGAAACGGTGCTGCGGGGAGAACTTCCGGACCAGAGCGCGCTGATGGGAATCCTGCACCACCTCGACGAAATGGGCGTCGCGATCGCCGCAGTGATCGAGCTACCGGACGGTGAGGAATAGGTATTCCAGCGGTTTCGGCGGCGCGGTCACCGACGCTCGGCTGCGCGGCGCACCGACGATCCTCAGTTCGCAAGCCCGGCCGGCGTGAGCAATCCCAGCTCGCCCGCCCGCCGGATGGCCTCGTGGCGGCGCTTGACCCGGAGTTTGCGCAGGATGCTGCGCACATGGGTCTTCACGGTGTTGACCGACACGAACATCGCCTGAGCGATCTCCTCCGTCGTCAGCAGGGCCGTCAGGTGACTCAGGACCTCGGTTTCCCGCGCGGTGAGCGGCTCGAGGACGGCGAGAGGTGCGTCCGGCGCCGGGTCCGGCAGGGCGTGCCCGCCGCCGACGAGACCGAGCCAGTCGTGGTGCGCCAGCAGAGCACCCTCCCGGCGAAGGATGCGGCGGAGGAGCACGGGTGCTTCCAGGAACGGGCGGCGAATGTGTTCCGGAGCGGCCAGCGTCAGCGCGCGCTCCAACGACGTCCGGGCCCGCTCGTAGCGTGCGTCGACGGCGTCCGCCGCCGCCGCCACCATCCAGCCGTCGACCCGCGCGGCCAGCGGCGCGTCCCGCAACTCTCCGGTCCGGACGGCGAGCGAACGAGCGGTTCTCGCGTCACCGCCGGCCAACGCCTCAGCCGCCCGGAGCAGGGTGCCGTGGACCGTCGGAATCGTCTCCGCGGTCGCGATCCCGCGCTCGGCATGCCCCTGGACGTCCGCCTCGGCCCTGCACAACAGCTGGGTCAACCAGGTGGGCGTCGGTGCTTCCTGGGTGCGTGCCAGGGTCAGCGCTGCCGTGGCTCGGGACACCTCACCGCGCGCTCGGTAGATCCGGGCTCGGGCCAGCGCCAGCAGCCCCGCGGTGATCGTGTCTCCGCCCTGCCCGAGTTGGGTTCCGGCCCGGTCGGCGTGCGCTCTGGCTGAGCGCAGGTCGTACTCCTCGGTGCGGACCCAGGCCAACGCGGTGGAGATCTCCGGTGGCATCCGGTCGGTGACCGTCCCGAGCCGGTCGGCGACCCGCTGCGCGCGCCGCGCTGTCTCGGTGGCCCGGCGCAGCTGTCCGCACAGAGCCTCGACGAGCGCGAGCCGTCCGAGGCGCTTCGCCTCCAGCGCGCCGGATCGGCCCGGCTGCTCGACGATCGAGCTGAGGGCCTGCTGGGCGCCGGCCGTGTCGCCGCGCCACAGGGAATGGTCCGCGACCGCGAGGCCGACCATCGCCAGCAGCTCCGCAGGGACCGGCAGCCGTTCCGCCACGGCGGCGGCCAGCGCATCGCCGGCGGCGGCGACCACGTCGGCGTGGACCGGTGGCCCGCATGCCTGGGCGCGCGCGAGCGCGACAACGGCGATGGTCAACCGCAGCGCCGCCCCGTGGCCGTCCGGTCCGTCGCCGGTCAACTCGCCCGCCCGGAGCAGCTGCTCGGCGCAGGCGTCCGGGCCGCCCCGGTGCAGCGCCAGGGCTGCCGCGACCACGGCGCTCTCCGGCGTAGCCGCCTCGAGGCCGGTGCCGCCGAACGTTCGACGGTGTTCCGCCGCGCCCGGCTCGATCAGCAACCGTCCGATCGCGAGGCCGTGCACCACCATCGCGGACGCCAGTTCCCCGTCCCCGGCGGCGAGGGCATGCGGTATCGCGTCGGCTGGGCGCCGATGAGTGGCGTACCACTCGGCCGCCGTTCGATGCAGGTGCGCCGTCCACTCCGGACGACTTCGGTCGAGCTCCGTGAGGAGAGCCCGCCGGACGATCGGGAAGTACTGATAACTCGTGGCGACTCCGAGCGAGGGAGTGAGGAACATGTTCTCGGCCGCGAGCCGATCGAGTAGGGCTCGGGCATCCCGTCGACCCGTCAGCGCGACGGCGAGACCGGGCCGGATCTCGTCCACGATCGCGGTCTTGACCAGGAACTCGTGCTCTGCCGGGCGGTGGTGCCCGAAAACCTCTGCCCGCAGGTAGTCGAGCAGGACCGAGGACGGCGGACAGTCGTTCGGCGCCGCGCGCTTCCTCGCCTCCAGACGTAGCCCGGTGGCCCAGCCCTTCGTCTCGCCGACCAGGGCCTCGACGTCGTCAGGCGGCAGATGCAGACCGTGGGCCGACAGCAGCGCGTCGGTCTCCGCGACGGTGAACGCGAGATCGGGGTAGCGGATCTCGGAGACCGAACCGGCGACGCGGTAGCGGTGCAGCGGCAACAGGGGATCGTGTCGTCCGATGACCACCACGCTGAGTCGGCCGCCGGCGTGCTGGATCACGAAGTCCAGGGCAGTGGTGACCGAGGGCTCCACCAGTTCGTGCGCGTCGTCCAGCACCAGGACCACGGGGGCCGGGGCGGCGGCGAGTTCGACCGCCAGGCGGACGAGCAGCGAGCGAGGCACGCCGTCCGGGCGGTCAGGGGCCGGATCGACCGTCACGGCGACGCCTGCTCGGGCCAGGCCGGCGAGGACGTAGGACCAGAAGACGCCGGGCTGGGAGTCCTCCGGTTCGAGGCTCAGCCAGGCCACGGTACTCGTCGCGGAGATGGCGCCGGCCCAATCCGCGACCAGGGTGGACTTCCCGGACCCGGCCGGTCCGACGACGAGCGTCAGCGGATTCGTGACAGCGGACGAGAGCTGGGCGAGCAGTCGGCTCCGGCGCACCCACCAGGACGGCAAGGCCGGGGGCGCGAACTTCGAGATCATGATCGGGTCGCCCGACGAGTTCGTCGTCAGTTCGTCGGTCGTCAGTTCTCTCGGCATCGCCCTGGCCCCCATGATCGAGCACCCTGCGTTACCCATCCGTGGCGAGACACGCCGACGGATGGCGGCTGACGGGATCAAGAATCCCGTTTCATGGTGGGGCGTTGCGGCCGCGAGGCGCCTCGCCTGTTTTGGGTGAGGTTTCGTGCGCTTGCGCTCGTCTGCTTAGGAGGACGTCAGCGCGGGGCATACGGTCCTCCGAGAATCATGGGGACCATGGACCAGCACGAGCAGTCCTTCGCTCAGCACCGCCCACTGTTGTTCGCCATCGCCTACCGCATGCTCAGCAGTGTCAGCGAAGCCGAAGACATCGTGCAGGACGCCTGGCTGCGGTGGAGCCGCGTCGACTCCAGCGGCGTCACGGACGCCGAGGGCTACCTGGTCCGGGTGACGACCCGGCTGGCGATCGACCACCTGCGCAGCGCCCGCGTGCGGCGGGAGTCCTACGTCGGCCCGTGGCTGCCCGAGCCCCTTCTCACCCGTCCGGACGTCGCCGAGGACGTGATCCGGGGCGAGTCGGTCTCCACCGCGCTGCTGCTGATCCTGGAGACGCTGTCGCCCTTGGAACGCGCGGTGTTCGTGCTCAACGAGGTGTTCGGCTACCGGCACGCCGAGATCGCCGAAGCGCTCGGGCGAGCGGAGCCGACCGTGCGGCAGTTGGCGCACCGGGCCAGGAAGGCGGTGGAGAGCCGCAACCGCCGGTACGACACCGACCCTGCTCTTCGGCAGCGGGTGACCGAACGGTTCCTGGCCGCGTGCGTGGGCGGGGACGTCACCGCGTTGCTCGAGGTGCTGGCGCCGGAGGTGACGTTGGTGAGCGACGGCGGTGGCCTGACCGGTGCGCCCCGCAAGCCGATCCACGGTGGGGAGCTGGTGGCCCGCGCGTTCGTGGTCCTGTCGCGGCAGCAGCCAGCCGGTTCGATCGCTGACGTCGTCGAGTTCAACGGCGGGCCGGGAGTCGTCGTGCGGTCCGGCGGTACACCGGTGCTGGCGGTGGCCCTGCACCTGGTGGACGGCGCCGTCCGGACCGTGCACGTCGTCAGCAACCCGCGGAAACTGACCGGTCTGGCGCCGTGACCAGCGCCATGTCACGTCCCGCGGGGCGACCTCGTCCGGAGAGGCGACCGATCAACCGTCGCTTTCCCGGAGATCATCGATGTTCGCTACCTACGTTGTCGTGACCCTGTTCGCCTCGACGCTCAACGGTTCGGCCGCCGTCGCCAACCTTATCGGCCACACCTATCCGAAGACCCAGGCGGACCTGAACCGCGTGCCGCGATCGTGGGTGCGGCCGCTGGGGATCCTGCTCGGCGCGGGGGCGGTCGGCTTGCTCGCCGGGTTCGTGGTGCCGGTGCTGGGGGTGCTGGCGGCGATCGGCTTGGTCGGGTACTTCCTCGGTGCCCTCGGCGCCCATGTACGGGCGGGCAACTACCGGCTGGTCGCCTGGGCCCTGTACTTCGGAGCGGCGCTCGCCGCGCTCGTCGTCGCCCTCTGGCGTTACTAGGGCCGCCGCATGACCGGGGGAGCCGGGAGCGCATCGCTCCCGGCCCACCGGTGGGTGCGCCCACCCGGTTACAGGCGCAGTTGCCGACGTACGGCACGGGCGGAGACCGACAGCAAGAGGGCCGGCGCCAGCGCGGCGAGCGCTAACTGGACAGCGAGCGCAGCCGTCGTCACCGGCATGCCTCCCACCTGCACGACCCAGATCGGCATGGTGATGGCCTGGAACTGGCCTACGCGTGAGGGTTCAAACCAGCGCGTGGCCGTAGTGGTCGATCAGCGGCGCGAGGTCGGGCTCGCCGAACGTCTCCCGCAGCGCCGCGAAGCGGGCGACCTTGTCCGCCCCGAACCGCCGCACTCGGGCCGCGTAGGTGTCGGCCGACACGAAGACCGGTGGCGTGGTCTTGCTGTGGAACTTGTCGGCGTACATGACCAGCTCTTCCTCGGCGGTCTCGGCCAGGTAGTCGGCCACCGGCAGGGGGAGCCGCTGGGTGGTCACGTCGTCGCGGCTCAAGCCCACGCCCGTGTGGTGCGAGCAGAACCGCGCGAGCCGGTCCGGCCAGCCCGCCTCGCGCAGGAGCTGATCGCCCAGCACACCGTGGCGGAGGTAGTGGTCCTGGCCGAGCCGGTACACGCCGACGTCGTGCAGCAGGCATCCGGCGCGCACCAGGTCGGCGTCGAGGGAGTGAGCGCGGCGCCGGAGCAGCTGCTCGGCGATGGCGCAGACGATCCGGCAGTGCGTGTAGACCAGTTCGAACGCCTCCGGCGTGGGCGCGTGCTGCCGGTGGAGGGCGAGGATCTGCGCGTCGGTGGGGACGCGACCAGGTTCGGGGCTCACCTGGTCGTCGTACCCGTACGCCCGGGACCGGCCTCAGCGGGTGCCGCACCGGCCGCCGACACCTCCGTGCCGAGTACGGAGCCGAACAATCCGTGCTCACCACGGATGTGCCCGGCGGCGCCCGACCCGAGGCTTCCCTTACGCGGATCGTCCGCGGCGACGAGGGGAGAAGCACGATGAGCGAGATCGACCAGGCGAGGTTGGAGCAGTTCGTCGGCCAGGCGGTCGGCGACATGGCGGCCGCGATCTCCGGGCTGTTGCTGCACATCGGCGACCGCCTCGGCCTCTACCAGGCCATGGCCGGTGCCGGGCCGCTCACGCCGGAGGAACTCGCCGAGCGCACCGGGACGGCGCCGCGGTACATCCGTGAGTGGCTGAGCAACCAGGCGGCCGGCGGCTACGTCGTCTACCGGCCCGACGACGGCACGTTCGAGCTGCCGGCCGAGCACGCGGCCGTGGTTGCCGACGAGAACAGTCCGGTGTTCCTCGGAGGGGCGTTCGAGGCGATCGCCTCCTGCTACAGCGACCACGACCGGCTGGTGGACGCTGTCGTGACCGGAGCCGGGGTGGGGTGGGATCAGCACGACGAACGGCTCTTCTCCGGCGTCCACCGGCTGTTTCGGCCGGGTTACGCCGCGCACCTGGCCACCGAGTGGATCCCGGCGCTCGACGGCGTGGACGAGAAGCTGCGGTCCGGCGCGAGCGTGGCCGACGTGGGCTGCGGCCTGGGCGCCGCCACGATGATCCTGGCCGAGGCGTATCCGCACTCGACGTTCGTCGGGTACGACTACCACCAGCCGTCCACCGAGACCGCGCGGAAGGCTGCCGCCGAGGCCGGGTTGGAGCGCCGGGTGCGGTTCGAGACCGAGAGCGCGACCGAGTTCCCGGGGACCGGCTTCGACCTGATCTGCCTGTTCGACTGCCTGCACGACATGGGCGATCCGCTCGGTGCCGCTCGCCACATCCGGCGTGCGCTGGCGAGCGACGGCACCGTGCTCCTGGTCGAGCCGTTCGCCGGGGACGGCCTGGCCGAGAATCTGAATCCGGTGAGCCGGGCGTACTACGGCTTCTCGACGGTGATCTGTACCCCGGCGTCGCTGGCCCAGCCGGTCGGGCTCGGCCTGGGTGCCCAGGCCGGAGAGGCGCGGCTCACCGAGATTCTCACCGAAGCCGGGTTCACCCGGGTGCGGCGGGCCGCCGAGACCCCGTTCAACCTGATACTGGAAGCTCGTCCGTAAGGCCGCAGCGCGGTGCGGTCCGGCGACCCATCACTCGCCGGGCCCCGCCGCACTCCCCATCGGGGTCGCCCCCATCGCGGCGAGCTCGGCGTCACCTCGGCTCCGCTCCGGTCCACCGGCGAGGACCAGCGTGCGCGCCCACTGGTACCGGCAGCCGGCGGCGCGCAGACGTTCGGCGGCGGCCAGGACACCGTCCCGGTCATCGGCGGCGAGCGCGGCCGACCGGTCCACGATGGCCAGCGCGATCGGGTTGTCCTCTGCCGACCGCCGGGCCCTGACCAGCCGGTCGGGGGCCTCGGGGTGGCGTCCGAGCACGGCGCTCTCGGCCCACAGCGCCGCGTACCAGGGCCGCCAGAGCCCGCTGTACCAGGTGCGGAACTCCTCCGGCGGGGTCTCCAGCCGCGCCACCGCGTCGTGGGGCCGGCCGCGGTGGAGCAGCAGCATGGCGTCGAAGAACTCCCCGTGGTGGATCACGAGCGCGGGCCTGCCCGGCGTGCTCAGCCCTTCGGCGACGCGGAGCCACGCCGCGCGCGCCGGGTCGTCGCCGCGCAGTCCGTACACGGTCGCGAGCGCGTACGGCCCGCGGCTCAGGTTGCCGGCCCGTGGGCGACCGGCCCGCTCCCAGCCCTCGCGGAACCGCGCGCCGAGTGCGACGGCCTCGTCCCAGTCGCCGGTCAGCGCGGTGACGACGAGCAGCCGCGCGGTCGCCAGGTGGCCCTCTTCCCGGTGGAACGGGAGGTCTCTGGCCTGCTCGGCGAGCCGGCGGGCGATCCCCAGGTCACCGGCCGCGATGACGGTCTCGGTCGCCATCGCGTACGCGTCCGAGAGTTCGAGCCCGCTGGTGTCGGCGCGTAACGGCAGCGGCGTCAGCAGCTCGATCCGGCGCAGCGCGCTCGCCGCCGCCGCGCGGATCTCACCGCGGACCAGGTGGACGGAGGTCACCTGGTCCAGCGCCGCGCTCTCGCCCAGTGGGTCACCGGCCGCCCGACTCCCCGCGACCGCCTGTTCGAGGTACTCGGTGGTCGCCGGATCGAGCTCGTCGCCGGCGAATGCGCGCGCGGTGAGCAGCCGGGCGCGCGCCGCCGGATCGTCGCCGACGAGCGCCGCGGCTTCGGCGAGCGTCCGCTCCACCTCGCCGGCCGGTACGGGCCGGGACATGATGCCGGGGCCACGGTTGATCAGTTCGGCGAGCTGCGCGAGGTCGTACGCCGCCGCAGCGCGGTCACCGGCGCGCAGCGCAGCCTCCGCCGCGGCGCGGTGCAGGCGAAGCCCGTCGGTGCCGAAGTGCCGCGCCTTCGCCGCCTCCGCCGCGCAGTGCAGGACGCCTGCGGCCTGGCGGTCGTCCGCTGCGAGCCGGGCGGCCTGCTCGTACCGCCGCTGCGTCTCGCTTGGCAGGCCACGCAGGAAACACAGCTCGGCGAGGTGGACGGCCAGCCGGTACGCGTCCGCGCGGCGATCCGGCCCGGCGTCGGCTTCGTCCGGGGAGCCGGAAACCTCGTCCAGCGACGTCACCGCCCAGTCCAGCGCGGCGCGCAACTCGTCGACCGCTCGATCGAATCGGGTGCGCCACCCGGCGGCGTCCCGCGCGAACGACGCGTCCAGTGCGTCCGCAGTGGACAGGCACCACCGCAGGTGGCGTTCGCGGGCCTCGGTCAGTTCGCCGGCCGTGCGGAGGTGGCCGACGCCGTACTGGCGGATCGTCTCCAGGACGCGGTATCGGGTGCCGTCCGGATCGGCGTGGGCGATCAGCAAACTCTGGTCCGCGAGGGTGGCCAGCGCGGCGGCCGCCTCCGCCGCCTCGATCGGTGGCCACTCGGCCAGCAGCGTCGTCGCGTCGCGCACGGTGAACGGCGTGGCGAACACCGACGTCCGGCGCAGGATCGCGCGCTGCGGCTCGGTCAGCAGCGCATGGCTCCAGTCGAGTGCCGAGCGGAGCGACCGGTGCCGGTCGTCGGCCCGCCGGCCACCGGTGAGCAGCCCCAGCCGGTCGTCGAGGCCGGCCTCCAGCCCGTCCAGGCCGAGCGTGGGCAGCCGCGCGGCGGCCAGCTCGATCGCCAGCGCCATTCCGTCCAGGCTCCGGCAGATCGCCGCCACCCGGGGCCGGTCGACGGTCGTCACCGCACCACCGCTCGCGGCGGCACGGGCGAGGAACAGCTCCACCGCGTCGCCGGTGTCCCCGTCGACCGCGAGACCCGGCACCAGGAACACCCGCTCGAACGGGACCAGCAGCCGGGCGCGGCCGGCCGCGAGCACCCGTACCCGCGGGCAGTGGGTCAGCAGCCGTTCGAGCAGCACCACGACCCCGTCGACCAGGTGCTCGCAGTTGTCCAGGACGAGCAGCGCCTCGCGGTCGGCCAGCCAGGTCAGCACCGTCTCCTCGGCCGAGCGGCCCGGCTGCTCACCCAGGCCGAGCAGGTAGGCCATGGCCGGGGCGACCATCGTGTGGTCGGTGACCGGCACCAGGTCGACGTACCAGGCGTCGTCGGGGAATCCGTCGGCCAGCTCGGCGGCGACCGCCAGAGCCAGCCGGGTCTTGCCGATCCCGCCCGGCCCGACGGCGGTGACCAGCCGATGCTCCTGCAGCGCGGCCACGATCGCGGCTCGTTCGGCGGCCCGCCCGACCAGCGGCGTCAGCGAGGACGGCAGCACGGTGCCCCGGCGCCTCGGTGACGAAGCGGCGAGCTCTCGGCGGTCACCCGCGCCGAGCTTGCGCAGCAGCGAGGAGACGTGGCTCTCCACGGTGCGCACCGAGATGTGCAGGCGCGCCGCGATCTCGGCGTTGGTCAGGTGCTCCCCGACGCCGGCGAGCACCTCCGCCTCGCGGGCCGAGACGCCCGCGAGGGAAGGTGGCGCTCGACCGTCCATGAGGCGATTCTGCGCCAGTTGCTAACCCGGGGGACAGACCTGTGCCGCGGAGACGCGCAGCGCGGCCACGCAGGCGGCGATCGCCGGGTGGGCCCCGGACCCGCGTCGGTACGCGATCCGGGTCCGGCGGTGGATCGGCAATTCCACCAGGCGCACCCCGCTCGGCAGGTGCTCCACGGCCAGCCTCGGCACCAGCGCGACACCCTGGCCCGCAGCCACCAGCGCCAGCACGGCGGTGAAGTCGTCGGCGTAGTGCCGCACCCGCGGCGCGTAGCCGGCCGCGAGGCAGGCGCGGACGGCCAGCGTGTGGCAGAGCGTTCCGGGGCTGCCGACGATCCACGCGGCCTGGGCGCACGCGCGGATCGGGTCCGCGTCGTCCTCGCTCCACCCCGCCGGCACCGCGAGGTGGACGCGTTCGTCGAGCACCGGGACCGACTCCTCGGTGGTGTCCGGCGCCGCCGGGACGAGGTCGTAGTCGTGGACGAGCGCGACGTCGACCTGGCGGGTCCGCAGTGCGGCCGGTACCTCGACCGGGTCGAGCTCGGTGACGCGGAGGACCAGCGACGGATGCGCGCGCCCCAGACTCACCAAGGCGGCGGGCAGCAGCGTCCGGACCGCGCTGGGAAACGCGCCGACGCCCAGTGGTCCGGCCAGCCCACTACGCGCGGCCGCCAGCGTCGCGTCCGCCGCCTCGAGTGCGCTCAGCGCGTCCTCGGCGTGGGCCACCAGGGCCGCGCCCGCGGCCGTCAGCGACACGCCGCGTCCGGTGCGTTCCAGCAGCGGGACACCGGCCTCGCGCTGCAATGCGGCCAGCTGCTGGGAGACGGCGGAGGCCGTGTAGGAGTGCGCTTCGGCGACCGCGGCGATCGTCCCGAGGTGGGACAGCTCACGGAGCAGGTGCAGACGCCGGACGTCGAGCATCAGCTCAGCTTAGGTGTGGGGCAAGCAATCCGACCTGGTCCTTTTCCGGCCGCGGCCGGAAGCTCTGGCCATGACACCGACCGGTTTGTTCGTCCCCCTGATCACCCCGTTCGACGCCGCCGGGGCGGTAGCGACCGATGCGCTGGAGGCCCTGTGCCACGACGTGCTCGACGCCGGCGCGACCGGCCTCGTGGCGCTGGGCACGACGGGGGAGCCGTCCGCGCTCACCGAGGCCGAGCGGTGGACCGTCGTGGACGTGATCGGGGTGGCCTGCCGGGAGCGGGCGGCTCCGCTGCTGGTGGGCGCCGGTACGGCCGAGGCGCTCGCGACGCTGGGCGGTCGGCCCGAGGTGACCGCGGCGCTCACCCTCGTCCCGCCGTTCGTCCGACCCGGTGAGGCCGGGGCGATCGCGCACCTCCGGGCACTGGCCGGGAGCAGTCCGGTGCCGCTGATCGTCTACGACGTTCCCCAGCGCACCGGTCAGTACCTCTCGGCGGGGGCACTGCGCGCGCTGGCGGCCGTCCCGGGCGTCGTCGGCGTGAAGCACGCGCCGGGTGCGGTCACCACCGACACCGTCGCGCTGCTCGCGGACCCGCCGCGGGACTTCGCGATCCTCGGTGGTGACGACGTGTTCCTCGGGCCGGTGCTCGCGCTCGGGGCGCACGGCAGCGTGCTCGCGAGCGCGCACTGCCAAACCGCGGCGTACGCGCGTCTGGTGGGGGCCTGGCGGGCCGGGGACCTCGCGACGGCGCAGCCGCTCGGGCGTCGGCTCAGCCGGCTCTCCGCGGCGCTCTTCGCCGCGCCGAACCCGACGGTGCTCAAGGGCGTGCTGCACGCGGAGGGGCGCATCCCGACGCCGGGCGTCCGCCTGCCACTGCTCCCGGCGGATCCGCAGCTGGTCAAGGCCGCCCTCGAAGTGCTGCCGTCACTCGACGTGCTGGAGTAATCGGGCTCCGGTCGGTCGACGGTTCGTCGCTGCTTCCCGCGGCGCGCGTGCCGAGGTGACCCGCCGTCGGCGCGTCCGCCGCGGACTCGTTTCTCCTTTCGCGGATCGTCCGACGATCGACCGGAGACCGTTGTTTCCCTCCCGCCGCGGAACTCGTCACCCCGCCGGCTGCCAGGCGCGAGTAGCACCCGCGACGGATGACGATGCGGAAGCCCCGCGGTAGGCCGAGCCTTGCTGACGCGCACCCGGCGCGCTTCGGCACCGGAGGCCCAGTTCTGCCGCCGCACCTCACCCTGGCGGAGCAACCCGGCGCGCGGTGGATCAGGCGGTGAGCACCACCTTGGCACGGGCGTGGTCGGTCTCCAGGTAGCGGATGGCGTCGGCCGCCGCGGACAGCGGGTACGTCCGGTCGATGACCGGCGTCAGCTTTCCGGCCTCCGCCAGCTCCCGCAGGGCGGCGAGGTTCGCGTGGCTCGGCGTCGCGGTCAGCACGACGATGCGCTGCCGGACGAAACGCGCGACGGCCTGCCCGCGGATCACCAGCGCCATCGGCCCGACGAGCGAGCCGCCGGTGGAGACACCACCGCCGGAGAGCACCAGCGTGCCGCCCGGGGTCAGCGTGCGGCGGAGCGCCCGCAGCGATCGGTTGCCGACCAGGTCGAACACGACGTCGTACCGGCGGCCCTGGTCGGTGAAGTCCTCCCGGGTGTAGTCGACGACGCGGCCGGCCCCGAGTGAGCGCACCAGCTCCGCGTTCCGTGGGCTGCAGACGCCGGTGACGTCCGCGCCGAACTCCGCGGCCAGCTGGGTCGCGAACGTGCCGACGCCGCCGGAAGCACCGTTGATCAGCACCGACTGTCCGGGCTGGGCGTCGGCCTCGCGCAGACCCATCAGCGCGGTGTTCGCGGCCAGCGGGAGGGCTGCGGCCTGCTCGAACGTCAGGTTCGCGGGTTTGACGTCGACGACGTCGGCCGGAGCCAGGACGTACTCGGCGAAGGCTCCCGGAGACTCTCCGAACACCTCGTCGCCGGGGCGTAACCGGGTGACCCCGGACCCCACGGCCTCCACCGTGCCGGCGAAGTCGGTGCCGCGGATCGGCTGCCGCGGCGCCCGCAGCCCCAGCTCGGGCGCGAGCAGACGCGCCAGGTACGGGTCTCCGCGCAGGAGGTGCCAGTCGCGGGCGTTGACGGAGGCGGCGTGCGTGCGCACCACGACCTCACCGGCCCCGGGAGAGGGCGTGTCGACGTCCGCGAAGCGCAGAACGTCGGGCGAACCGTAGGCGTGGTGGACGACGGCTTTCATCGGGACTCCCCGTTCTTACGCTGTAAGGCTGTCTTACGACGTAAGACTCCCTTACAACGTAAGAACAGTCAAGCGAGGGGCTGCCGCTACCGCGCCGCAGTGCGCAGCCGGTCCAGGCCGTCCAGGATCAGATCCAGGCCGAACTCGAATTCGAACTGGTCATCGCACCAGCCGAGCGTCGAGTCGGGATCGTCGTGCGCGACCTCGGTCAGCATCCCGACGAGGTGCGGCACCTGCTCCGCGAGCTCCGCCGGGACGCTGCCCGCGGCGGCGCCGTCGCCCGGATCGAACAGCTCCTGGGAGAACCCGAGCGCGCGGCTGCCCAGCGCGTGCAGCGCGTGATGCGCCAGGTCGTAGGAGAAGCCACCGTCCCGCATCAGCCCGACGAGCCGGTCGTGGTACCGCACCACGGCCAGGCTCACGGTCTTCCGCGTCTCGAACACGTGGGGTGCCCACGGATGGCGGAGGAAGATCGTCCGCGCGGTGAGGATCCGCAGGCGCGTGGCCTGCTTCCACGCCGCGCCCGCCGACGGCACGCCGAGCTGGTCGACCGCGTCGTTGATCTCGCTCGCGATCAGCTCGACGACGCCGTCGAGCAGGTCTTCCTTGTTGGCGACGTAGTGGTAGAGGGACATCGCCTCGGCTCCGAGCGCCTTGGCGAGACGGCGCATGGTGAGCGCCTCGGCGCCCTCCGCGTCGGCGATCTCCACCGCGGCCCGCAGGACGCGCTCCCGGCTCAAGGGGGTGCGTGGCTGGAGCTGTGTGGTCACCGACATCCGTCCTCCGGTCGGTTTGGATCGTACAACGTACGTCCGGGGGTCCCGGGGCGCCACCCGGGCGGGTCGGAGAGGGGTTTCACCGGCCGCCGCAATGGGCCGATCCGGAACGGATCGGGCCATTGTTGCGCGCCTCGGTTAACTGTGGAACTGCGGGGTACCAATTGCCCCGCGCACACCACCGCGAATCGGTCGGAGATCACACACCGACTCTCGCGACTCGCTACGAGCGGGGCGTTTCCTATGGAAGTGTCAGCTGTTGACGCTGTCCGTAAACCGCGTGCAAAGGAGCATTCGTGCCGACCGCTGCCTTACCCGACGAGGAGACAGCGGAAGCGCCGCCGATCCGGCGCGCCGCCCGTCCGGTCCGGAGGCAGCTCGTCACGGCTTTCTTTGCCTACCTGCTCACGCTCGTCACGGCCGGGTTCGTCGTCGACTGGGACGCCGCGTCGACGAAGCCGCCGGCCGGAGCCACGCCGTCCCCGACTCGGGCCGCTCCGGTCCAGGCCGCGCCGCAGCGGTCCCCGGCGCCGCCGGTGCGGGACGAGATCCCGTCGATCCCCGAGGTGAGCGACGTCGTCCAGCTCGACCCGGTCCGTCAGCAGGGCCGGGTGACCGCCCGCGACAACGGGCAGAGCACGCGCTACGGCGACCGGTCGGTGTGGATCTTCGCCGACACCGTGCTGAAGTCACCGGACGCGTTCCTCTCGAACACCGCCGCCTCCACCACCGACCTGGACGCCGGTGACGGCATCACGCTGACCGCGGCCGACCTCGCCGGGACGCCCGGCGAGCTGCACGACGAGTTCCTGCCCTGGAGCGACGCGGAGCGCGCGTTCGAGAGGGCGCACGCGAAAGGCTGCGTCCGCGGCTCCGACGAGTACTGCGGCGTGACGTTCGGCCTGTGGCCAGGACCGGTCATCCCCGACCCGGCCCGGCAGCGAGTGCTCGTCTTCTACCACAAGCTCTGCCGGGGCGGCGCGCCCGAGCAGCCGTGCTCGCAGCGGTACGGGCAGGACCTCGGCACCGGCATCGCGGCCGTGGACATGCGGACGTTCCGGGTGACCCGGCTGACCCCGGCGAACGCCACGCCGGTGCGCAGCATCGAGGGTCATGACCCGGCGCTGTTCTTCCCGGCCGAGACGATGTTCGCGTCCGCCGCGCTGGTGGCCGGGGACGACGTCTACGTCTACGGCGACTGCGCCGAGGACGGCCGGTGCCGGCTGGCGCGGGTGCCGCTGGCGCGGATCGACGATCGATCGGCCTGGCGGTTCTACGGCGGCCGCGACGACGACCGCACCGTGCTGTGGGTGACCGATCCGCTGGACGCGGTGCCGACCGTGCGAGCGGGCGCGGCCGGGAACAGCGTGCTGTGGAACCCCGCGCTGGACGCGTGGATGAACGTCTACATGGAGTTCGGCTCGCACGAGGTGCGGGCGCAGGTGGGCGGTGCGCCGTACGGACCGTGGTCGGATTCCTTCCCGGTGGCCGAGACCGACCCCGGTGACTACGGGACGAACTACGCCGCGTTCGCCCACCCCGAGTACGCCCAGCAGGGCGGCCTGGTGCAGTACGTGACCTACTACCAGCAGTCCACCGGCGCGCAGCGCCTCCTCCGGGTCACGCTCAGCCCCTGAGCCGGGTCAGCCGTTGACGGCGGGCTGGGCTTTGACCACGGGGTGGGGCCGCGGCGGCGAGGACAGCATCAGGCTGACCGCGCCGGCGTCCCCGGCCACCAGCCGGTGGGTGTGCCCGGGACGCGCGGCCAGCCGACCGCCGGCGGTCAGCTCCGTGTCGTCCAGGGCGTCCGCGGTGGCGACGGTCTCCCGCAGGCTTCCGCCGAGCACGGTGACGGTCTGGAAGCCGACGGTGTGGGCGTGCAGGTCGGTCGCGTCGCCGGGCGCCCATCGGACCAGCCAGGCGTCGTAGAGGAAGTTGCCGCGCAGGGCCACCGGCGCGCCGCCGGACGCCGCGAGCAACGCCTCCGGACCGCCGGCCGCGTCGATCTCCGCGGTGATGATCTCCGCCCGCTCGCGCAGCGCGGTGGGCGTCAGGGACGAGGGCGCGAGCAGCCACGGCTCGAGGTGGTCGAGCCCGGAGCTCTGCTGCGTGGGGGTGCTCGTCGTCGCGGCCATGACGACAGTGAAGCGCCGGACGCGCCCGCGTTCTGTGCCCGCCGCACCGCCCGAACTGTCGCGTCGCGAACGCTCGTGGCCGCCTCAGCCGAGCGTGGCCACGCGGGCCGCCACCTCCGCGGACGCCGGGCGGGCCGCGAGCTGGTCCTGGATCGTCACGCTCACCCGGCGCAGGCCGTCGTCGGTGATCAGCCGCCGGAGGTGTTCGGCGGCCACCTCCCGGGCCGAGACGCACAGCCCCGCGCCGATCCGGGCCACCAGCTCCGCGTTGTACCGCCGGTCGCCCGGCCCCGGCACGACCAGCTGCGGCACACCGGCGGCGAACGCGGCCAGGACGGTACCGGCCCCACCGTGGTGGACGATGCCGGTACAGGTCGGCAGCACGGCGTCGAGCGAGACCCAGCCGATCGTCCGGACGTTGTCCGGCAGCTCCGCAGGCAAGCCGGGTTCCGGCCGCACCAGCACGATCTCGGCGTCCACCTCGGCGGCGGCGATCACCAGCGGCCGCATGATGCTCGCGTTGCCCGGCCCGCCGACCGTGCTCCGGCTGACCAGGATGCGCGGCCGGTTCGGCGTCTCGGCCAGCCAGGACGGGACCGCCGCCGGCGCCGGTGCTTCGTAGCGCATCGGCCACCCGGGGCGTTCCCCCACGACGCTCGCCGGTAACACCTGGATCACCGCGGCGGGTTCCGGCAGCCGGTCGATCGACAGCTTCCGCAGCACCGGCCCCGCCGCCGCCGCGGCCAGCTCGGCGCCGTCGAACAGATTCGTCTCGTGCCGCACCGCCGGGACGCCGTAACCCGCCGCGGCGATCAGCCCCGCCACGGCCAGCGGCTCGGCGACCACGACCTGTGGCCGGAACTGCTCGGTGACGTCCCGGACCGCGTTCACCAGCCGGGCGTTCACTGCTCCGAACAGCAGGCCGACGCCCCGGGTCCCGCCGTTGCCGGCCAGCTCGGCCCGGGCGACCAGGGGGTGCCGCAGCATGATGCCGCGGGCCACCGCTCCGAAGTCGAACTCGGGCGCGACGTCCTCGACCGGGAGGCCGAGCTCCCGCACGGTCGAGGCCGCGTCGGCGGCGGTGGCGACGAGGACGTCGTGGCCGGCGGCGACGAGCGCGCGGCTCAGGGGGACCAGCGGGAGGACGTGACCGGGCAGCGGGGCCGAAACGACCAGTACACGCATGCGGGGAAGGTTACGGGCACCCACCGCCCGCGGTCCCAAATTCTGTCGTACCTGGTTGGTAGACCCGCAACCATAGGCGATGGCTACCGTGCTGACCCGAATCCGCGAGAGAGGGATTTCATGACGAAAGCCGCTACCGACCTGGCGATCGAAACCACTGGCCTGGTCAAAACGTTCGGCGATACCCGCGCGGTGGACGGCGTCGATCTCGCGGTGCCGGCCGGCACGGTCTACGGCGTTCTGGGGCCCAACGGCGCCGGGAAGACCACCGCGGTTCGCATCCTGGCGACGCTGCTGCGCCCCGACGGCGGTGAGGCTCGGGTCTTCGGCTACGACGTGGTGCGCCAGGCCAACGAGGTCCGCAGCCGGGTGAGTCTCACCGGGCAGTACGCCTCGGTCGACGAGGACCTCACCGGGCTGGAGAACCTGGTGCTCCTCGGCCGGCTGGTCGGGCATCGCAAACGGCCGGCCAGAGCCCGCGCGGACGATCTGCTCGAGGCGTTCGGGCTCACCGCGGCGGCCGACCGCCAGGTGAAGAAGTACAGCGGCGGGATGCGTCGCCGCCTCGACATCGCGGCGAGCATCCTGAACACGCCGCAGCTGCTGTTCCTCGACGAACCCACGACCGGCCTCGATCCGCGCAGCCGGAGCCAGGTCTGGGACATCGTGCGTGCGGTGGTCGCCTACGGCACGACCGTGCTGCTCACGACGCAGTACCTCGACGAAGCCGACCGGCTGGCGTCCCGGATCGCGGTCATCGACCACGGCAAGGTCATCGCGGAGGGCACCCCTGGCGCGCTGAAGTCGTCGATCGGAGCCGGCACCGTCCACGTGCGGCTACGCGACCCCCAGCGGCGGGCCGAGGCCTCCGAGCTGCTCTCCCGGGCGCTGAACGCGCCGGTGCTGCAGGAGTCCGATCCGGTGGCGCTGACGATCCGAGTGACCGGCTCCGACCGCGGCGCCGCCGAGCACGCGTCCCGCGCGCTCGCCGACCTGGCGACGGCCGGCATCGTCGTCGACGACTTCTCGCTCGGCCAGCCCAGCCTCGACGAGGTGTTCCTCGCCCTCACCGGCCCCTCCGAGCATGCCGAGTCGGCCGCCCCGGCAAGCTCCGCCCAGAAGGAGACCGTCGCATGAGCACCGCCACCGATCCGGTCGAGACGACCGTCTACACGCCGACCGCGGAGAACCTGCGCGCGGTGCTCTCGCCGGCCGGCCGTCCGGCGCCGCCCGGCCCGTTCGCCGCGTCGATCGCGTTCGGCTGGCGCGCGATGCTGAAGATCAAGCACGTGCCGGAGCAGTTGTTCGACGTCACCGCGTTCCCGATCATCATGACGCTGATGTTCACGTACCTGTTCGGGGGTGCGCTGGCCGATACCCCGGCGAAGTACCTGCAGTTCTTCCTTCCCGGCATCATGGTGACCAGCGTCGTGATGATCACGATGTACACCGGCGTCGGCCTGAACACCGACATCGAGAAGGGCGTCTTCGACCGGTTCCGCACGTTGCCGGTCTGGCGTCCGGCCGCGCTGGTCGGGATGATCTTCGGCGACCTGCTGCGCTATGTGCTCGCGTCGCTGGTGATCCTTGGCGTGGGGCTGGTGCTCGGCTTCCGCCCGGAGGGCGGCGTCCCCGGCGTCCTGGGCAGCATCCTGCTGCTGGTCGTGTTCTCGTTCGCGTTCTCCTGGGTCTGGACGATGTTCGGACTGCTGTTGCGCAGCGAGAAGTCGGTGATGGGCGTCAGCATGATGATCCTGTTCCCGCTGACGTTCCTCAGCAACGTGTTCGTGGAGCCGCGGACGATGCCGGGCTGGCTGCAGGCGTTCGTCAACGTCAACCCGATCACGCAGCTGGTGAACGCGGTCCGGGCCATGATGAGCGGCGAGGACGCGGGCGCCTCGGTGATGTGGACGCTGCTCGCCAGCCTGATCTTCGTGGTGGTCTTCGGCACGCTCACCATGCGTCTCTACAACCGGAAGTAGGGGACTCAGACGAAGCCACCGGCGCTGTAGCCGCCGCGGCGGTGACGGTTCTCGAAGTCCGAGACCTGCCGCTCCGCCCGGCGGTAGTGCTCCGCCCACCACCCGTCGAACGCTGCCCCGCCCGCGTTGAGCTGCCGACGGGTGGCCCGCACGGCCGCGTCGTCCCAGACGAGGTCGAAGATCTGCGGCGCCACCATCAGCCGCTGGTAGAGCAGTTGGGCGAGCCGGTGCGCGAGGTCGGACGGGGTGAGCGGCTCGCCCCACCCCTGTTCGGCCTTCGGTAGCCGGGTCGTGGGCGTCACGTCGCTGCGCTTGACGTACGCGGTCCGGTCCCGCACCAGCAACCGCCAGACCCGCCGCGCGTCGGCCGTCGCGGTCGCCTGCCGCCGCTTCGCGTCCTTTCGTGCCCGCTCCCGCTCGATCTCGAGCTGCCGTTGGTAGGCCGCGGCGACGGCGACGGCCACCGCGATGCGGACCCGATCGGGTAACTCGCCGACGGCCTCCCGGTAGGTCTCGGCGGCCGTGGCGACCGCTTGCCGGTACCGCCGGCGAGCTCGTTCCCGGAGTCGGTCGGCGAGGAGCGGGGTTCGCCGCGCGCGGGCCTCCGATCTGGCCAGTGCGGCGTCGGCGGCGTCCACGGCGTCCAGCAGGTCGTCCGCGGCGGCGATCCAGGCGCGAGCCGCCTGTTCGTCGGCGTCGATCCGAACGCTCTGGCTGACCTCGATGTGCCGGGCCGCGAGGTCGCGCTCCGCTTCGAGCCGGGCCACCGCGTCCCGCCGGACCTCTTCCGGCTTCGGCGGTGGAGGGGCGGAGGAGAGGCCGGTCAGCATGTAGCCGCCACCGGCGCGGGCGGCGGCCTCCCGTTCGAGTCGGGCGTGCCGCTCACGCCAGGCGGTGTAGGACGCCGGAGCCGGGCTCCGACCCGGCGCCACCACGAGCGAGTGGCGATCGCCGAGTCGGTCGGTGAAGTGCGCCAGGCAGCAGTGGAACGTGGGCGGGCTCGACCCGGTCTCCCCAGCGGCGGCCATCGTCCCAGCGTAATCCGGCGGCTATTCGCTCGCACTTTCCGCGGTGCCGGCAGCTCATTGATCACTTCCGTCACAGCAGTAACACCGCAGCTATTCGCCGCGGTCATTGTTGTGCAGCGCCACATTAGGCCGAAATTAAGTATCCCCGAAATTGCGCTATTCGGTGAACCGCGCGACCAGGCGCTCCATTCCGTGGGCGGATTAAAACTACTTAATTCCCTTTCCGGGGCCATGAATGGTTCCGGCGGCGACGTACAGTCCGGAACAGATTTTCGCCCGGAGAAGGAAAGTGCTCGTGACGTTCGTTGCCCCGACAGCCCGCTTCCGCGTCGTCCTCGCGCTGGTCGCCGTCCTAGCCGCGCTGGGTCTCCTGTTCGGCGGTGTACCCGGTCCGGCGGTCGCGGCGCCCAGCACGGCCGAGGACGACGAGGGCGGCACCGCGTCGTTACGCCAGAAACTCGACGAGGCGGCGAGCGGTTACAACAACGCGCGAGCCAAGGCCCAGGCGTCCGAACGTCGCCGCGCCGCGTTGATCCAGAAGATCGCCGCTGCCGAGAAGCGCATCTCCGCACTCGACCGGGAAGTCCAGGAGCTGAGCGCAGCCGCCTACCGCGGCGGCCTGCCCGACCCGGCCACCGCGATGGCCAACTCGCGGTCGCTGCCGGACATGATCGGCGACGTGGGGCTGATCGAAAGCCTCTCCCAGCGCAGGCAGCAGACCCTCGACGAGCTCCGGAACTCCCGGAAGGATCTCGCGGCCGCCCAGCGCGAGGTCGACGAGCAGCTGGCGAAGCAGCGCGCCGAGCAGCGCACGATGGACAAACGGCGCCGGGACGCGGAGAAAGCACTGGCCGCGGCGGACGTCGGTGGTGAGCGCACCGGTGGTTTCTCGACCGACGGTGACAACACCGACCAGCCGGCAGCGTCGTCCGGGGGTGACCGCAGCTCGGCCGAGGCGCCGCAGGCGACCACGCCGAAGAAGCGGAAGAAGACGCGGCGTGCGGCGGCGGCTCCGCGTCGCTCGGACGGCACGTGGGCGTCGCAGGGCTGCTCGCAGGACGATCCGACGTCCGGCGGGTGCCTGACCGGCCGCACCCTGCACGCGCTGCGGCAGACGAAGGCCGCCGGCTTCACCCGCTACGTCCACTGCTTCCGGCAGGCGTCGTTCGGCGAGCACCCCAAGGGCCGGGCGTGCGACTTCGCGGCGTCGCGGAGCGGCTTCGGCGGGGCCGCGACCGGCGGCGACCGGACCTACGGAAACCGCTTGGCGGCGTGGCTGGTGGAGAACGCCGACCGGCTCGCCGTCCTCTACGTCATCTGGTACCGGCAGATCTGGCTACCTGGCTCCGGCTGGCGGGCGTACCAGAGCGGCGGCGACCCCTCGTCCGCCCATACGAACCACGTCCACCTATCGATCCAGTAAGCCGGCGAGCGCGCGCTCGGCCAGCATCGGCACCGCTCGCCCGGCCGCCGCGTAGCCGTCGCCGACGGTGCCACCGGCCAGGTAGCGGGCGTGCACTCCCTCCAGGATCACCGCGAGCTTGAACTCGGCGAACGCCCGATAGAGCGGCAGCAGGTCCAGCTCCCGGCCGGTCCGGGTCGCGTAGGCCGCGGCGAACTCGTCCGCGGTCGGGAAGCCGGGATGCCCGGTGACGCCGCCCGCGGACGAGACCGAGCCGTCGTCCGCCCAGTAGAGGAGCGTCAGCGCCAGGTCGGCCAGCGGGTCGCCGAGCGTCGAGAGCTCCCAGTCGACGACGGCCGCGACGTCGGTGCCCCGGATGATCATGTTGTCGAGGCGGTAGTCGCCGTGCACGAGCGTGGTCTCGCTGTCCGTCGGCAGGTCCGTGCCGAGCCGGGTCAGCAACTCCTCCATGACCGGCAGGTCGCGCGTCTTGGACGCCGCCCACTGCCGCCCCCACCGGCGTACCTGCCGCTGCAGGTAGCCGGTCGGCGGGCCGAACTCGGAGAGACCGGTCTCCACCAGATCGACCTCGTGGATCCGGGCCAGCGCCTCGACCACGCTCGCACCGATCGCGCCCCGGTCGTCGGGCGCGAGTGCCGCGGTCTGCTCCGGCCTGCGGTAGACCTCGCCGACGACGTCCTCGACCAGGTAGAACGGTGCACCGAGGACGTCCGGGCCCGGCTCGAACGCGGCTGTGCGAGCCACCGGGACCGCGCTCTGCTGGAGGCCGGAGAGCACCCGGTACTCGCGCCCCATGTCGTGTGCGCTGGGCAGTACCGGCCCGCGCGGCGGCCGCCGCAGGATCAGGGAGCTCGCCTCGAACACGACTCGGAACGTGAGGTTCGAGAGGCCGCCGGAGATCAGCGTGGCGCTCTGGACCGTCCCCTGCTCGGGGAGGTGGACGGACGCCCACGCGGCGAGGGCGTCGAGGTCGAGCCCGGGTAACGAGGATTCTGGGGCCACGTTGCTTACCTCCGTGAACCGACAATGCGGTCGAGTTGGACGCTCTAGTCTGGCAGCGCCCGCCCGATGGCTCCACCCCAGAGTATTTGTCTGGTGCATGGTCGGTATGGTGAGAATTGATTTCCTTCATGTGACCGGGATCTCGCATAGTGAGGCGTTCCGGCGCCCGGTAACTCCTCGGTAATCACCCGGCCCCGCCGCCGCTACACCTGTGCCGCCCGACGCCGCCCCGCGGCCCGATTCGGAGAACGATGTCATGCCTGCTGTCCAGAACGTCCTGGTCGTCGGCGGCGGTGCGGCGGGCGCCGCATCCGCCATCCTCCTCGCCGAGCAGGGTGTCGCCGTCGAGGTCGCGGAGGCGAACCCGGACGTCACGACGCTCGGCTCCGGCATCACCCTCCAGGGCAACGCGCTGCGCGTCCTTCGCCGGCTCGGGGTCTGGGAGCAGGTGAGCGCGAAGGGTTACGCCTTCAACGACCTCGGGATCCGCGCTCCCGATCCACATGGCACCGTGGTCGCCGAGTTCCCGGACGCCCGCACCGGCGGCCCCGAACTGCCGGCGACGCTCGGGATGTACCGCCCCGACCTGGCCGCGATCCTGATGCAGCGCGCCACCGAGCTGGGGGCGAAGGTCCGGTTCGGCTCGTCGTTCGCCGAGCTGACCCAAGACGACCACGGAGTCGACGTGCGGTTCTCCGACGGCTCGTCCGGCCGGTACGACCTGGTGATCGGCGCGGACGGGATCCGGTCGGCCGTGCGGCGCGCGATCGGCGTCGAGCTGGAGACCCGCTCCACCGGCATGGGAATCTGGCGGGTGTTCGCGCCGCGTCCGGCCAGCGTCACCCGGACCGACCTGATCTACGGCGGCCCGAGCTACATCGCCGGGTACTGCCCGACCGGCGAGGACACGCTCTACGCGTACATCGTCGAGAAGGTGCAGGATCGCAGCGGGCTCTCGCCGGCCGAGAAGTTGGCCACGATGGTCGAGCTCTCGCAGGCCTACCACGGGCCGTGGGACGACATCCGCCCCGGCCTGACCGACCCGAGCCGGGTCAACTACACCCGGTTCGAGACGCACCTCCTCGACGCGCCGTGGAACCGCGGCCGGGTCGTGCTGATCGGCGACGCCGCGCACACCTGCCCGCCCACCCTGGCGCAGGGCGCGGCGATGGCACTGGAGGACGCGGCGGTCCTGGCCGAGTTGCTGACCACGGCGGAGCAGCTCGACCAGAGCGTGTTCGACGTGTTCACGGTGCGGCGCTACGAGCGCGCCAAGCTCGTGGTCGAGTCGTCGGTGCAGCTCGGGCAGTGGCTGATCGACGGTGTCCGCGGGGACGTTCCCGGCTTGATGGGGAAGGTGTCCGCCCTGGTGAGCCAGCCAGCCTGAGGTCCGGCCCGACCGCCGTCCCGGGTGGCACCCGCCGCCCGGGGTGGGGCGCGCCGCCCCGGAACTTCCCGACAGACCGCTTCCCCGCTCCCTCCGAGAGGTGGTCTTTCCGAAAGACCACCTCTGCGCGCCCCATGAGAGGTGGCCTTCCCGAAAATCCGCCCGCGCCCGGCGCCGCCCGCCCGCCCGCCCGCATCGCGCCGCGCGCCCGTGCCTCTGTGCCGCGCGCCCGTGCCACGCGCTGCCTGGAACTCGCCCGGCGCCCGGCGCCCGGGGCCCGCGGGCGAGGCTAGACGCGGGGCACAGAGGCGAACGCTGTGGGGCGGAACCACGTCGGAACCGCGCGCCGCAACGGTTCCGGGCCGTCCAGCGCGACGTCCCCGGTACGCACCGCGTCCCACCAGGACACGTCGCCCCGCCACACCAGCACCATCCGGCGCAGGTCCGCGGTGACCCGCACCGCCACGTCGTGGCCCGGGTCGACGTCGCACACGTCGACGTCGGGCGGGGTGATCACCATCCACCAGTCCTGCTTCCGCGGCGCCGCGCCGGGGAAGCGGAACTGGACGACGGTCCGTCCCGCCGGGACCGCGCCGTGGTCGACGTTGCGGTGCAGGTCCCAGAGCAGCAGCTTGGGGTCGAGGTCGGAGTCGCCGAGCTCGCCGACCCAGCGGACGCCCCACGCACCGAGCGCCGCGACGATCGGCGCCAGCTCCGCACCGGCGGGCGTCAGCACGTACTGCACTTCGCGCTCGCCGGGCCGCCGCTCCACGACCCCGGCCGCGACGAGGTGCTGCAGCCGTTTGGACAGCAGCGTCGGGGAGATCCGCGGCAGCCCGCGCCGCAGGTCGTTGAAGTGCCGGCTGCCGGCGACCAACTCCCGCACCACGAGCATCGTCCACCGCTCGTCGAGCAGTTCCATGGCCTTCGCGACCGGGCAGAACTGGTGGTACGTGGCTCCCATGGGTCAGTTCTAGTACAGATCGTGTACTAGAAGGGCACCCACCGTTTTCCTACCGTCGTTCCGACGGGCCGGCACCAGGTCGGCCGAGGACACGGGGGACACCCATGACCACTGACACGGCGTTGAAGGCCAAGCACAGAGCGATGTGGGCGCTGGGTGACTACCCGGCCGTCGCCACGGACCTGATCAGCTCGCTCGGCCCGATCCTGGTCGCCGCCGCGGGGCTCGGGCCCGGGCGGCGGGTGCTCGACGTCGCGGCGGGTACCGGCAACGTCGCGATCCCGGCCGCACTCGCCGGGGCGGACGTCGTCGCCTGCGATCTGACGCCAGAGCTGCTGCGGGTGGGCGAACTCGGTGCCAAGGAGAGCGGCGCGACGGTCGTCTGGCAGGAGGCCGACGCGGAGAACCTCCCGTACGACACGGGCGAGTTCGACGCGGTCGTCTCCTGCGTGGGCGTCATGTTCGCGCCGCACCACCAGGCCGCCGCGGACGAGTTCGTCCGGGTCTGCCGGCCCGGCGGCCGCATCGGGTTGATCAGCTGGACGCCCGAGGGCTTCGTCGGGCAGCTCTTCGCCGCGATGAAGCCGTACGTCGCGCCGCCGCCGCCCGGTGCCCAGCCGCCACCGCTGTGGGGGAGCGAGGCACACCTGAGCACCCTCTTCGGCGACCGGGTCCGCGGCGTCGCCACCCGCAGGCAGAACGTGCTGGTCGAGGGCTTCGCGACCGGCGCCGAGTTCCGCGACTACTGGAAAGAGATCTACGGTCCGACGATCGCGGCCTACCGCGGCCTCGGCGGCGACCCCGACCGCACCGCCGCGCTCGACCGCGACCTGGCCGACCTCGGCGATCGCTACCTCACCGGCGGCGTGATGCCGTGGGAGTACCTGCTCTATACGGCTTCGGTGGCCTGAGCCAGCGAGCCGTTCTCCACCGGCGACCGCTGAGCCCGCTCGACCTCGGAGAAGGCCGGAGGTCGGACGGGGTTCAGCGGCGCCCGGCTCTCCTCCCGGTAGCGGAGGAAGCGGCCGGTGCGCCGGGAGACGCCGTACTCCGGGCGGAACTCGCCGCCGGAGAACACCACCTCGCCGCCGATCACGGTCGCGTCCACGGCAGCGTCGTTCCGGTTGACCATCCGGCGCAGGCCGCCGAACTCCGGGAGCGGCTCCTCGTGGTAGCTCGCGAGGACGTCGGCGTCGAGTCCGGCCGGGTCGACCACCACCAAGTCGGCCCGGTCGCCGACGCGCAGGTGCCCGGCATCCAGACCGAGCCAGTCGGCCAGCTCTCCGGTGAGCCGGTGCACCGCACGCTCGGTGGTGAGGAACGGCCGGCCGGCTCGCTCGGCGTCCCGCACCCGGCCGAGCAGGCGGAGGCCGTAGTTGTAGAAGGCCATGTTCCGCAGGTGCGCCCCGGCGTCCGAGAAGCCGTACTGCACGCCGGGTAGCGCCGACAACCGGTCGAGGATCTCCGGGCGGTCGTTGACGATCGTCGTCTTCCAGCGGAACTTCCGCCCGTGCTCGACCACCAGGTCGAGGAACGCGTCGACGACGTGCACGCCGCGGGCCTCGGCGACATCGGCGACCGACTGTCCCACCAGCGAGGCGTCCGGGCACTCGACGATGTACGCGTCGGCGAAGTCGCGGTGCCAGACCCGGGAGCTGAATCGCTTCTCGAAATCCCGGCGGAACCACCGCCGGTATCCCTCGTCGCGCAGCAGCCGATCGCGCTCCAGTTCGTCCTGCAGGTGCAGGGCGGCGGCGCCCGCACCGAACTCCTCGAACACCACCAGGTCGACGCCGTCCGCGTGCACCTCGAACGGCACGGGCAGGTGCTGGAACCGGAAGTTGCCGCGACCGGGCCCGTTCGCCAGCCAGGAGAGCGGTCCGAAGATGCGCCAGAGCCAGCGGTCGGACTTCGGGTCGGCGGCCGAGAGCAGCGACGTCTTCAGTGCCTTGCGGCCGATCCCGGTGCTCGTGCCGAGGAAGAACAGCACGTCGTACTTCGTGTTCAGGTTCGGGATGCTCTGCAGGATCGCGCCGCGCTTGCGCAGTAAGCGGTGCAGCGTGCGGTACTCCGACCAGTGCGCGTAGGTGCTCGGCAGCGACCGGGAGCGGTACCGGTCACCGTCCAGTTTGTCCCAAGGGTTCGTCATCGTCGACAGCCCGATGAAGCCGGCGTCGAGCGCGTCGGAGAGCAGGTCGGTCATCTGCCGCAGCTCGCCGGCGGCCGGCCGGTGGCTCCGATCGGTGGCTCGGCCGAGCCCCATCACCGTGGTCCGCAGGTCGGAGTGGCCGAGGAACGAGGCGACGTTCGGCCCGAGCGGGAGTTGCTCGACCGCGGCGGCCCACTCGGACGGCCGGGTCCAGGTGCGTCCCTCTCCCAGTGCGGTGAGCACGTGCTGGCGGGGGAGCGCTTCGACCCGACTGAACAGATCGGCGGCGTCGACCGGCTCGACGTAGATCGTCGAGAGCGAGCAGTTGCCGACCACCACCGTCGTGACGCCGTGCCGGACCGACTCCTTCAGCCCGGGGGAGACCAGCACCTCGGCGTCGTAGTGGGTGTGCAGGTCGACCATGCCGGGCAGCACCCAGCGTCCGGTCGCGTCGATCACCTCGGTGGCCGGTCCGACCGGCAGCGGGTTGACCGCGCCGTCCGCCACCTCCACCACCAGTCCGTCGCGGACGCCGAGGTCACGGATCGCGGACGGCGCACCGGTGCCGTCGAACCAGCGGCCACCCCGGATCACGAGGTCGAAGTCGGTCATCGCACACCCTCCCGGCGTGACGTGCACCACAGATGCGCCCGAGGGTAGCGCGATATCTGATCAACAATCGTCAGAATCCCCGAGTCCGGATCAGACGCGTACGTGCACCGGGGTTCCTGGCTCGGGATGGTCGAGGACCGCGCTCGCGTTTCCGCCGCGGAGAAGGAGCTCGTACCACCGCACCTCGGATCCGTCCGCCCGGGTCCATCCCGAGCTGCCCGGCGCGAACGACAGCGACCCGGCGGGGACGTCGAACGTTCCGTCGCTCACCACCGCCTCCGCGCCGACGCCGCCCACCCGCAGCGTCACCACCGAGCCCAGCGGCGCCGGCGGCTCCGACCAGCTCGTCTTGAGGTTTCCGTAGCCGTCGACGTAGAGCACCGCCCGCTCCGGCGGCGGTGGGATCCGGCCGGGGTCGACCGGGCCCACCACGTCGGCCTCTCCGGCCAGCACCCGCGGGAGCAGGGACGGGAACGCGTCCCGGGACCGGAACTGCGACCCCGAGTTCGGAATCGCCAGTTCCGACAGCGACACGGCCTCGTCCCGCAGGAACGAGAAGACGTGGCCGGCGTCGACCGCGACGACCTGGGTGCCGTCGGGCAGCACAGCGGCCACCAGCCGTTCGCCTTCGTTGTCCGGCCGGGGCTCGTCGGTGTCGGCGCGCGGCGCCACGTTGCAGTAGATGAGCCGGCCGGGCGGACCCGGGGTGAGCGCCAGTTGTGCGACGCAGAAGCCGGCGCCGATCGTGTCGAACGGTGGCACCGGCGTGTAGACGACGTCGGCGTCCGGCAGGTAGCGGGCCAGTCGCTGGCGGACCTCCGCGTAGGCCAGGTCGCCCACGCCGTAGTCGGCTATCAGCTGCAGCAGCATGTTCTCCTCCTCGTCGAGTCGATCGGGCATACCCCGGTCGCCGCCTCCGACGCCCCGCCGGGTACGCGACGACGTCGGTTACCGAGATCACCCGAGGTCCGCGCTGCCGGATGTGCTACCCGGCGTCCGGTTCTAGGAGCATGTCTGCGGTGTGGCATCCAGTTTGTACCTATTCATGCCCTTAGTTTGGGACGTCAGCGCGCGGGCACAGGTCGGCACGATGCGCATCGACGAGGAGGGGCCGATGACCGACGTCCAGACGCAACCGACGACCCGGCCGGCGGTCCGGCCGGTCTCGCGAGCCTCCGTGCTCGACACCACCCGCGCGCTGGTCAACCCGCTCGCGGCCACCGTCGCCATCGGAGTGATCCAGCGGCGCCCGTGGGCGGTGAAGCTGGCCGCGCGACTCGACGCCGACCGCCGCGGCGTGCGGCAACTGCAGCGGTTGCGCAGTCGCTACGGCGACGGTCTGCTGCGGCTCCGGGTGCCCTTCCGTCCGATCACGCTGGTGCTCTCGCCGGACGACGTCCGCACGGTGCTGGAGGGTGCTCCGGAACCGTTCACACCCGCCAACCAGGAGAAGGAAGCGGCCCTCGAACGATTCGAACCGGGTGGCGTCCTCATCTCCTCGCCGGGCGAGCGGCCGGGCAAGCGCGCGCTGAACGAGGCGGTCCTGGACACCGCGGAGCCGGTCCACCGCCACGCGGACGCGATGCTCGCGGCGATCGTGGAAGAGGGCCGGTCGACGGCGGTCACCGGCAGCCTGGACTGGGACCGGTTCTCGTCCTCGTGGTGGCGCATGGTCCGGCGGATCGTGCTCGGCGACGCGGCGCGCGACGACTTCGAGACGACCGACCTGCTGTCCCGCTTGCGCCGGGACGGTAACTGGGGGCCGTTCCACCCGTCGCGTCCGGCCGCCACGGCCGCCTTCCAGCGGCGGATCCAGGAGTACGTCGCGCGCGCCGAGCCGGGTAGCCTCGCGGCGCTGGCAGCGGCGTCGGCCGCGCGGGACGGCGTCGCTCCGGAACAGCAGATCCCGCAGTGGCTGTTCGCGTTCGATGCGGCCGGGATCGCGACCTACCGGGTGCTGGCGCTGCTCTCCACCCACCCGGAACAAGCTCGGTGCGCCGACGAAGAGATCGGCGGCCGGGACCTGTCGGTCCCGCAGGACCTGCCCTACCTGCGGGCCTGCGTGCACGAGGCGGTCCGGCTCTGGCCGACGACGCCGGCCATCCTCCGTGACTACGTGGCACCGCAGCCGGGTGGGCACGCGGACTCCGGGCTGGCCGACGGCGAGTTGGTGATGATCTACGCGCCGTTCTTCCACCGGGACAACCAGCGCCTGCCGTACGCGGACCGGTTCACGCCGGACATCTGGCTCGACGGGCGGGCACGGGAGAGCTGGTCGCTGGTGCCGTTCAGCGGTGGCCCGGCGCAGTGCCCCGGCCGCAACCTGGTGCTCTACACGACGAGCTCGATGCTGGGGGTACTGCTCCGCGAGCACCGGTTCGAGCTGACGTCGTGCTTGGGACTGGACCCGCGGCACCGGCTCCCGGGCAGCGTCGACCACGTGAGCATGCGCTTCTCGGTGACCCACCGCTGACCTGACCGCACCTCTGCACCCACGCGGCGCCGGAGGTGGACGTCCCCGCGCTGCTGCACGGCGCCGCCGCGGGCGGCGTCCGGGTGGAACGCCTGGCCGGTTACGGCGGGTCGGCCGACGGCCTGGTGTTCGGCTTCGGGCTGATCCCGGTCGAGCGGACCCAGCCCGGTCTGGAGGCGCTGGGCGCGGCGTTGTCCGGGCGCGGTAAACCCGTTCCATGACATCTTCGGTGACCCCGTGGGCGACTTGGGGCTTGTTCGCGGCCTGGCTGGTGCACGACGTCGAGGAGGCGGCGACGATGAGCCGCTGGGCGCAGCGGGCCCGTCCGGAGCTCGCCGCCCGGTTCCCGGCGGTGCCGGAGCGCGCGTGGCGCGTGCTGGACGTGACGCCTGCCCAGGCCGGGATCGCGATCGGGTCGGTCGGTGTCGTGATGGCCGCGGCCGCCGCCGACGGAGCCCGGACCGGCGGCCGCAGCGGCTTCTACCAGGCCGCGCTGGTGGGATTCGGGCTGCACGCGCTCTCGCACCTCGGCGCCTCGGCGGCGGCCCGCGGTTACACGCCGGGCGTCGTCACGACGCCGCTGGTGGTGGCCCCGTTCTCGATCTGGGCGTGGCGGAAGCTCGGCGCGGCGGGTGTGCCGCGGAAGGGTGGCCCGTCGACGTGGTGGGCCGTCGCCGCGCTTCCGCTCACCGTCGGCGGCGGCCACGCGCTGGCCCGTTGGGTGACCCGCCGCCGCTGAGCCCTCGCCGTGCGCGCGGTCCACCGCGGTTCGATCGGTGCGCACGGCCGAGGCATGCGGCGCGCACAGCCTGCCGCGGCCGGGGCTTCCGCTCGAGGGCTGGGCCGCAGGGACGGATCCCTCCGACGGGGCCGTCGGCGGGTCGGGAACTGTCGGTGGGGTGGGGAAGGATCTCGGGCGTGCGGGAGATCACGACGGAAGAGCGGCGGCGTCGGCTCGGCGTCCGGCATGCGCTGGCGTCCTCGGCTCGGGTGGCGGACCCGGTCGCGGCGGCTACCGCAGTGGTCGCGCTGCACGCGACCGACGCGCCCACGGTGTTTCTCGCCGTCCGCGCCCGGGCCGATCCGGCTCCGCCCGCCGTCGTGGAGGACGCGCTGTACGTGCAGCGGTCGCTGGTCCGCATGCTCGGTATGCGGCGGACGATGTTCGTGGTCCCGAGCCCGATGCTGCCGATCGTCGAGGCGTCGACCATGCAGCGGGTCGCGGCTGCGCAACGCCGCCTGCTGCTCAAGCATCTGCGCGAAGCGGGGGTACCGGACACCGAACGCTGGCTCACCGACGTCGAAGCCGGCACGCTCGCCGCGCTCGCGGCCCGGGGCGGCGCCGCCACCGCGAACGAGCTCTCCGCCGACGAACCACGGCTCCGCACGGCGCTGCTGATGGCGCCGGGCAAGCCGTACCAGGCCCGTACCACGATCACCACCCGCGTACTCACGGTCCTCGGCGCCGACGGGCGCATCGTCCGTGGCCGGCCGACCGGGTCGTGGCTCTCCCAGCGGTACCGCTGGGCGCTGGCCGAACAGTGGCTGCCGGTACCGCTCGACCGGCCGTCCGAGACCGAAGCCCGAGCCGTCCTGGCCCGCGAGTGGCTGGCCGCGTACGGGCCGGCGCCCGCGTCCGACCTCCAGTGGTGGACGGGCTGGACCGGAGCCCAGGTCAAGCGGGCGCTGGCCGACGCCAAGGCCGTGCCGGTGAGGCTGGCCGACGGTGGATCCGCCGTTGTGCTGCCGGACGATCTCGACCCAACGGCGGATCCGGGCCCGTGGGCGGCGTTCCTGCCCGCGCTCGACCCGACGACGATGGGGTGGGCGGAGCGGAGCTGGTACCTCGGTTCGTACGGGCCGCTGCTCTTCGACCGTGCGGGCAACGCCGGTCCGACGCTCTGGCTGAACGGCCGGATCGTGGGCGGCTGGGCGCAGCGGCCGGACGGCGCGGTCGCGGTCCGCCTGTTCGAGGACGTCGGTACCGAGGGAAGGGCGCTGGTCGACGCCGAGGCCGGGCGGCTGACGCGGTGGCTCGCGGAGGTGGGCGACGTCCGGGTCGTCCCGCGCTTCCGCACGCCGGTGGAGCGGGAACTGTCCACCTGATCCGCGCGGTTCGCCGCGGCTCGAGCGGTGGCTACCGGAGGCGGGGCAGCAGTATGCGGGCGACGTCGAACGCGCGGCCGGTCGGCCCGGGGCCGCCCTGCGCCGGTGACGCCCCGGGAATCCGTCCCTCGGTGTCCCACACCTCGGAGAGCATCGCGACCGCGAAACCCCACGCGGTGATCCGCTCGATCGGCTCGCCGAGCCCGTCCGCGAGCTGTTCCACCCGCGCGGGAACCAGGGCCAGCAGGGCCTCGTCCCGTCGGTCCGGATCCGGGTTGTAGAGCAGCGCCCCGGCGTCGTAACCGGGGTCGCCGACGACCCCGTGCGGATCGATGGCCAGCCAGGGTGCCCGCTCGGCGCGCAGCACGTTGTCGTGGTGCAGGTCGCCGTGGAGCACGACGCGCCGGGTCGCGCTGTCGCACAGCTCGGTGAAGAGGCGGTCGGCCCGCTCGACGAGCGCGCGGGGGAGCGGACCGTCGTCACCGAACGTCTGCAGGTAGCGCGGGAAGGCTTCGCGCTGCTGCCGCACGTCCGGTAGGCCGGAGTCGCCCGAACCTGGTGCCGGCTCGGCGCCGGGTGACGGTTCGGGCGTGGCCGTGCCGCCGCTCGCCGGTTCGGGAGTGTGAACGCGGTCGCGGACCGGTTCGGGGGCGGACACGCGATCGCGCCGCGGTTCGACGGCGGCGCGGTGCAGGCGCGTCGCGACCGCGACGAGTGCGGCGGTGGCCTCGGCGTCGCGCCCCGCGATGACCTCGTCGCGGAGGAGGGAGCCGGGCCGCACTTGCTCCAGCAGCAGCGCGCCCCGCTGATCGTCCGCGTCGAGCAGCCGGGCGGCTCCGTGCCCGTCGAACGCACGCAGCGCCGCGGCCTCGTCCTGCAGGTGCCCGAACCCGGGCGGGCCGAGCTTCAGGACCGCCGGCGCGCCGGCGGCATCGGTCACCTGCGCGACCCAGTGGTACGAGAGACCCGAGTAGGGCGCGCCGATCGTGAGCCCCCACTGCCGGGCCACGGCGTCCACCAGCGCGGGCAACGCGTCCAGCCACTGCCGACCTGCGTCGCCCCACACCGCGGTCGCGTTCCGTACCAGCGCCGGCGGCGCGGCGGCGAAGCCATCCGGCCCGGGCCGGACGTCAGAGGTCCGTGTCATCCCGATCAACCCCGCATCGGGGCCGGGTCGCCCCCGACCGGCAGCTCGGCGGCCCGCCAGGACCAGAACCCACCGGCCAGGTCGGTCGCGCGCCAGAGCCCCAACTCGCGCAGCCGCGCCGCGACGACGCTGGACTCCTCCCCGTCCCGGGATACCAGCACCACCTCCACGTCGTAGCTGGTCACTTCGGGGATGTGCCCGCCGCTGTGCGGAATCAGCCGCCACTCCAGTACCGACGGCTCGAGCACGATCGCTCCCGGTAGCCAGCCCTGCTCCTTGCGGTCCACCGTCGACCGGATGTCGATCAGCAGCGCGCCGCGGACGAACGCCGCCACGGTCTCCGCCGGGGTCAGCCGCCACGCGAACGCGCCGGCCCTGGCCGCGCTCGGATCGTCGCCTCGGCTTTGCTCGTCTGCCGGATCCTGGTGCACGCCCCCGATTGTGTCCCGCGCGTCGACGTGGCCCACACCGGAGGTCGAGTGGTTCCCGGGCCCCCCTTTCGCCGGATGCGGTTGCGCGCCGTTTCCGCGGGCATCATGGAGCGACGGCGGAGAACGGGAATCGCCCGGGGAGGTGCAGTGGACCAGCGGAGCGACGTCGCGACGTCGGCGGCCGAGGCCGGTCGCGTGCGGCCGACCGACGCCGAGGTGCGTTCCGTGCTGCGGACCCTCGGCGAACCGGAGAACGCCGGTGTGCTGCTCCAGGGCACGGATCGGGCGGCTCGCCACAGCCTGGCCGCAGCGGTGGTGCGTGCGCTCGGCGATCGCGCGGCGCTCGTCGTCCCGGTCGACGGCCCGACCGACGCCGACGAGATGCTCGAAGCGGTAGCCGACGAGTTGGAGGACGCTGCCCGCGCGAACGGCCACCCGGACGCGCACCCGTGGCATGCGCTGGCCGTGCCGCTGCGGAACCGGGAGCAGCACTGGACTGCGCGCTTCCAGCTCCTCACCGTTCACGTCCTGCCGCACTGGCCGGTCCTCTTCCGGTACCAGGACGTCGAGGCCGACCTCACCGCAGCGGGGACGTTCGCCGACCCCGACCTGGGCGCGCTGGTCGCTGCCTGGGTCCACGACCCGGGGCGCGGTCGCGCAGTGCTCACCAGCGCGGCACCGGTCGCGCTCCCCACGAACCCGGACCGTCCGCTGCGCACGCACCACGTCGGCGCGGCGGCTCGCTGAGCGCCGGACGCCGCCCGGCGCACCCTCCCGCCGGGCGACGTCCGGTTTCGTCAGGTCAGCGAATGCCGACGAGGTCCACGACGAAGATCAGCGTCTCGCCGGGCTTGATCACGCCGGCAGCGCCACGGTCGCCGTAGCCGAGGTGCGGCGGGATCGTGAGCTTGCGGCGCCCACCGATCTTCATGCCGTTGACCCCCTGGTCCCAGCCCGCGATGACCTGGCCGGCGCCCACGGTGAACTCGAGCGGCGCGCCGCGGTTGTACGAGGCGTCGAACTCCTTACCGGTGGAGTGGGACACCCCGACGTAGTGGACCGAGGCGACCTGCCCGGCTCCCACGGTGGCGCCGTCGCCGACGGTCACGTCCTCGACGACCAGGTCGGCCGGGGGTGCACCCTCGATCGGGCCGACGTCGGGCTTCTGCATCAGTTGCCTCCTGCATGAGCGGTTAGGGCAACTTGATCGAACCATGGCGCCCCGGACCCGGACGCCCCGGCTCGCCGCGTCGCAGGTCGGGGGTGCTCGGGCGGCAGTGTCCTAAGCAGAGCTGAGCGGAGCCTTAAAGCGGGTGGCAAGGATGGGCGGGTGATCACCTTTCTGGGTGATCCTGGTCCAGCCGGCCGGACCACCCCCCCGGGTCCGGCCGGCCCCCCGCCGTTGTAAGGGGGCGGTCGGCGACCACCGCTGCGCCGCCTCCGGGCCGGCTCCCCGCCGTTGTAGGGGGCGGTCGGCGACCACCGCTGCGCCGCCTCCGGGCCGGCTCCCCGCCGTTGTAGGGGGGCGGTCGGCGACCACCGCTGCGCCGCCTCCGGGCCGGCTCCCCGCCGTGGTAAGGGGGCGGTCGGCGACCACCACTGCGCCGCCTCCGGGCCGGCCCCCGCCGTTGTCAAGGGGCGGCTTCAGCCGCTCAGACGGCCGCTGGGGTCTCGGCGCCGACGGCCAGTGCGGTGGCGAGCCGCCCCATTCCTTCGCGGATCTGGTCCGGCGTGTTCGTGGTGAACGAGAGCCGGAACGTCGACCGGTCCGGCGTCGCCGCGTAGAACGGGGCACCCGGCACGAACGCGACGTCGTGGGCGAGCGCGGTCGGCAGCAGCTCCGTCGCGTCGAGGTCTCCCGGCAGCCGCACCCAGGTGAACATCCCGCCGTCCGGCTCGGTCCACCGGCTGCCCGGCGGCAGCGTGCCCGGCAGCGCGGCGATCATCGTGTCGCGCCGCTCCCGGTAGGCGTCCTGGAGCCGCCGGACGTGCGCGTCGAGGTCGGTGACCGCGAGGTACGCCGCCGCCGCGGCCTGGTCGATCGTGGACGTGTGCAGGTCGGCGGCTTGTTTCGCGACGACCAGCGCCGGCCGCAGTGCGGCCGGCGTCCGCACCCAACCCAACCGCAGGCCCGGCGCCCCGATCTTGGAGAAGCTGCCGAGGTAGAGGACGCGGTCCGCGGCGTCCGGCGCGGCGGCGAGCGGCGCCAGTGGGGTGCCGCGGTACCGCAGCTCGCCGTACGGGTCGTCCTCCACCACCCAGAGGCCGGACTCCGCGGCGACCTGCGCCACCGCGGCTCGGCGCTCGGCCGGTAGCGTCCGCCCGGTCGGGTTGGCGAACGTCGGGACCGTGTAGAACAGCACCGGGCGGTGGCGTGCGACGACGTCCGCCAGCGCGTCCGGGTCGACGCCGTGTTCGTCGCCGGGCACCGTCACGATCCGCGCGCCGGCCAGCTGGAAACACTGCAGCGCGGCCAGGTACGTCGGCTCCTCCACGGCGACCACCGCGTCCGGGTCCAGCAGCGCGGTGGCGACCAGCGTCAGCGCCTGCTGGGAGCCGGTGGTGACCAGCAGGTCGCCGGCGTCCGTCGGCAGCCCGCGCCCGGTGAGCCGGTCGGCGATCAGCGCGCGCAGCTCGGGGTTGCCGTCGGTGGGCGCGTACTGCAGCGCGAGCCGGGCTCCGGGCCCGGAGAGCACCCGCGCGTAGGCGCCCCGGACGCCGTCGACGTCGAAGAGCTCCGGTGCCGGCAGGCCGCCGGCGAACGACAGCACTTCCGGACGCTCCAGCAGCGCGAGCAGGTCGCGGACCGGCGAGCTGGCGACGCCGCGCAGCCGGGCGGCGAGTGGGGGCGTGCGGGACACGGCGGTTACCTCCAGGGCTCGGACGGACGGGCCGAGCTGTGGCGGTGGTGCCGCGTCGCCCGGCCGGGTAGTAGCAGGCCCTGGTCGAGGATCCGAATCCCAGCGTAGGTCGGGGTCCTACTATTCGAAATCTGGTTCCCGAATAATGGAATCGCCGCGGTGATGGCCGAGTGTACGCGCGTACCGCTCCATCATCCGCACCATGGCCGCGGGTGCGTCCCGGTCGACGCCGAAGACGTAGCCGGGGAAATCGAGGTCCCGCTGGACTTCCCAGATCTCCTCGTGCCGGTCGGGCGGGAGGATCCGCGCCGGGTCGCCGACCGCGACCCAGCCGATCGGCACCATCGATCCCGGCGGGAGCACCGTCCGCAGATGGACGCACCCGTTCACCCGCACCTCGCAGCCGTCCCCGATCCGGGCGCCGTTGAAGACGACCGAGCCGGTGGCGAGGAACGTCTCGGTTCCGATCTCCGCCCCGGACACGCTCGCGTGCGGACCGACCAGGCTGTACGCCCCGATCCGCAGCGGATCCCGCCGCGTGCCGCGCAGCACCGCGTTCTCCATGACGACGACGTGCTCGGCCAGGCGCACCGGGCCACCGTCCGCGGTCACCACCGCACCGAACAGGATCCGGCAGTGCGGTCCGATCTCGACGTCACCGGCGAGGACGGCGGTCGGCGCGACGTAGGCGGACGGATGCACGACCGGCCGGGCGCCGTAGCGTTCGAGCAGCGTCATCGCGCCTGCGCCGCGTACCCGTTCTTCTCCAGCGTCGCGCGGATCCGTTCGGCGGCTTCGTCCATGTCCTCGGAGTCCGGCCGCGGGTCGGCGTTGCCGAAGTCGAGGTCGTCCATGTCCCAGGCCGGGTAGGTGTGCAGGTGCAGGTGCGGCACCTCGAACCCGGCGATGATCAGCGCCGCCCGGGGTGCGTCCCACGCCTCCTTCACGGCCTGCCCGATCGTCTGCGCGACGGTGGTGAGGTGGGTGAGGAGCTCGGCTGGGGCGTCGGTCCACTGGTCGATCTCCTGGCGCGGCACGACCAGGGTGTGGCCGGGCCGGATGGGCGCGATGCTCAAGAAACCGACCGCGTGCTCGTCTTTCCAGACGAACCGCCCGGGAAGCTCACCGTTGATGATCCGCGTGAAGATGGTCGCCACGTCGCCAGCATGCCAGAGCCGGGGTCCCGCTTGGTTGCTCTCCCGCCGTCGTCGGTCGCTGTCGGATCCTGCCGCGCAGTGGGTGTCGGATCCTGCACGCCGTGAGGTGCAGGATCCGACACCCCCGCGGTGCTGCGTCCACAGATCGCGACCCGCCCCTGTCGAGGGGGGCGGTTCCGCACCACGGTGGCCCCGTGGATTCCGATGCAGCCCTCGCGCAGCTGCTCGCCGTACAGCAGGGCCTCATTCTGCGGCGGCAGGCGCGCGACCTCGGGCTGACCGACCGGGCGATCGCGTGGCGCATCGCGCAGGGCGACTGGCGACGGGTCTTCCCGGGGCTCTACGCCACGTTCGCCGGGGCGCCCACGGAGGAACAGCGCCTGATCGCCGCGACGCTCTACGGCGGCCCGGGCACGCAGATCACCGGCGTGGCCGCACTCCGCTGGCACGGGCTGCGCTACCTGCCCGACGAACCATGGGTCCACGTCTTGAAGCCGGGCGGATGCTGGAAAGATTCCCGCGGATTCGTCGTGGTCACCCGGACGAAACGGCCGGATTCCTATCCGGTGCTCCGCCCGGCGTTCGAGGTGTGCTCGCTCGCCAGGGCGGGTGCGGACGCCGCCCGCGCCGGATACTCCCGCCGGGACGTGCGGGCGTTCCTCGCCGAGATGGTGCAGCGTCGGCGGGTCACGCTCGAGCAACTGGACGCCGAGCTGCGGAATGGCGCCGTGCGCGGCAGCAAGCTGCTGCGGCGGGTGCTGGACGAGGTGCGGGACGGCGTGGGCTCGGCGCCGGAAGCGGAACTCCGTGAGTTGACCGGACGCAGCCGGATACTCCCGCCGATCCGCTGGAATCCGGTGCTCGTCGCCGCCGACGGCACGCCGCTGCCCTCCCCGGACGGCTGGATCGAGGAGGTCGGGCTCGCGCTCGAAATGGACTCCGACGAGTTCCACACGTCGTTGGACGATCTGCGCCGGACCCGGGACCGGCACAACCGGCTGGCCACCTGCGGCATCCTCACCCTGCACTTCTCGCCCTGGGAGATTCGGCACGAGCCGCGACGGGTGCTCGCCACCATCGAGGCCGCCTACCGTGGGCGCCCGGCTGGCTTCACCGGCGTCCTTCTGGCGACGGCGCTGTAGTGCGAGGCGTCCCGTGCCCCATCGCGCCGCCGCGTTCAGCGGGCGCGGAGACGGGGGCCGGAGCCGGTGGAGCCGCGGACCACCAGCTCGGGCTGGAACACGAACTCCGACTTCGGCCCGGGCACCCCCGCGATCTCGTCCAGCAGCATCTGCACCGCCGCCGTCCCCATCGCCTGCACCGGCTGGCGCACCGTCGTCAGCGGGGGATCGGTGAACGCCACCAGCGGCGAGTCGTCGAAGCCGATCACCGAGACGTCGCCCGGCACCGAACGGCCGAGGTCACGGATCGCGCGGATCGCCCCGAGCGCCATCAGGTCACTGCCGCAGATCACCGCCGTGCACCCGCGCGAGACCAGGGCAGCCGCCGCGGCTCGTCCACCCTCCACCGTGAAGAACGTGTGCTCCACCAGGTCACTGATGTCCGACACTCCGAGCTCGGACCGCAGGCACTGCTCGAAGCTCTCCAGCTTGCGCAACACCGGGACGAACCGGCGCGGCCCCACTGCCAGGCCGATCCGCTCGTGCCCGAGGCTGACCAGGTGCGTCACCGACTGGCGGATCGCGGCCCGGTCGTCGGTGGAGAGGAACGGCGCGGCCACCCCGGGCTGGTACCCGTTGATCAGCACGATCGGCAGCCGCCGCGCCGCCAGCCGGTTGTACCGCTCGGTGTCGGCGGTGCTGTCCGCGTGTAAGCCCGAGACGTACACGATGCCCGCGACACCCCGGTCGACGAGGATCTCGGTGTAGGCGTCCTCGGTCATGCCGCCCGGCACCTGCGTGCAGAGCACCGCGGTGAACCCCTGCATCGAGAGGCCCTGCTCGATGACCTGTGCGAAAGCCGGGAAGATCGGGTTCTCGAGCTCGGGTGTGATCAGCCCGATCAGACCCGCGCTGCGCTGCTGCAGCCGCGGCGGCCGCTCGTAGCCGAGGATGTCGAGCGCGGCCAGCACGGCCTGGCGGGTTGCCGGTGAGACCCCCGCCTTGTCGTTGAGGACCCGGCTGACGGTCGCCTCGCTCACGCCGGCCTTCACGGCCACGTCGGCTAGCCGCGGGGTCATGGTTGGCACTCTAGTCCTGCACTTCCTCGACTCTCCGGGGCGGATGTGGGCGACCGGACAGGTGACCGCCGACGCGCGGCATCGGCAAGGCGCCGGCGGCGGTTCCGCCGGCGCCCCGCGGTGTCAAGCCGGGGTGGAGCCCGGCCTCACATCGGGTCGGCGCTGCTCGCGCCGACCCACCGGGTACGCCCCCGCCCGGGGCATGCGTACCCGGAGTTCTTCACACCCGGGCCAGGTGGTGGATCGCGAGCGCCCCCATGGCCGGCACCGACGCCGTGAACTGGCCGTCGGTGCCCACGGTCACGGTGGGGCCGGTGCACGCGCCGTCCCGTACCTCGCCGCGCGTGACGTCGCAGTACGTGCCGGCGGGTAGCGACGTCGAGAACGTGCGGGACAGGGCCGCGGGCTCCCGGTTGACCGCCACGTAGCCCTGCGAGCCACGTCCGAAGGAGATCTGGTTGCCGCCGTTCGTCCACCAGTTCGCGACCGGCGCGGACCCGACCGCGTTCCGAAAGCCGACCATGTTCGCGATCGGTGTCTGCCGATGCTCGCACACCCAGCCCGAGCCGCAGCTGACGTCATTCGTCCGCCCGTCGGCGGAGGACGGCGGACCGGCCTCCTTGTCGGTGAACGCGAAGCTGCTCATCACCACCGGCGTGCCGTACGGCCACGCGAGCTGGAACACGTTCGCCAGCGTGTAGAGCGCCCCGTCGTGGTAGGTGAGCGCGGCCTCCGAGCGCTGGGTGTCGTGGTTGTCGGTAAACACCACCGACGATTCGCCGGGTTCCAAGCCGTTCCCCAGCGAGGATAGCGACGCGAGCGTGCCGCCCTCGAACGCCGCACTCAGCTGCTGCCCGTAGCGGAACTCGATCACGTCGCCGTTGCCCCGGTACTGCGACGGCTGCACCGGCTCCCCGGCTCCGTAGACGACCTCCTGGTAGAGGTACGGATCGCCGCTGAGCCGGGACTTGATCGCCGCGATGTCACCGGGCGGCATGTGCTTGGCGGCGTCCACCCGGAAGCCGTCGACGCCGAGCGAAATGAGGTCGTTGAGGTAGGCCGCCACCCGGTTCCGGACGTACTCGGTGCCGGTGGCGAGGTCGGCCAGGTCGACGAGCTCGCAGTGGTGCACCTCCCACGCGTCGTTCCAGTTCACGATGTCGTCGTTGCCGTTGCGGCCACAGTGGTGGAAGTCCTGGGTCTGGTAGATCCCGGGATAGTCGTAGTGCGTGAACGACGAACCGGCACTGCCTCGGGTCCCGTCCGGCCAGGTGCCTGCGGTGTGGTTGATCACCGCGTCCGCATAGACTTTGACGCCGGCCGCGTGGCAGGCCTGCACCATCGCGGCGAACTCGGCGCGGGTACCGCTGCGGCTCTCCAACTGGTAGCTGATCGCCTGGTACCGCTGCCACCACGGGTATCCGCGCGACGGCAGGACGATGTTCTCCTGCGGCGGAGAGATCTGCACTCCGCCGTAGCCCTTCGGGCCGAGCACGTTCGTGCACTCGGCCGCGACGTCCGTCCACTTCCACTCGAAGAGCTGGACGATGACCGACCTGCCGTCGTTCCCGGGTGGGGGAGCGGCGGTCGCCACCGGCGAGCCGGGGACGAGGAGGGCGGTGGCGAGTAGCGCGAGTGTCGCCGACCACCGGGGGATGCTGCGCACGGGTACCTCCAGAGAGCGGGGTCGCCTGCACGGACCCCCGTCCGCGGCCGCTTGCAACTTCTTTCACAAGGCCGTGGAATCCGTGTCACCCACGGTTCATGGCGTGGGCGTGGAGCGAAGGATGTCCGCTTCGAACCTCCGGGTCAAGAGGCAGTTCGTCGGTTATGTGGTGGCTAGGGCCCGCAGTCACTGCAACGTCCTGCAATTCCTTGCAAGAGATTACAGAATCGTTATCGACGTTCGGCCGCGGCCCGCCGTCACGAAACGCCGAAGGCCCGGCTCCACACGGGAGCCGGGCCTTCAGCCGGTCGCTGACTTACTGCGGTGCGGACGGCGGGGGAGCGCTCGGCGGCGGCGGCGGGCTGGACGGCGGCGGCCCGTAACCAGTTCCGGGTCCACTGGTCGGCGGCGGGCCGTAGCCGGTGCCCGGGCCGCTGGTCGGCGGGCCGTAGCCGGTACCCGGGCCGCTGGTCGGCGGGCCGTAGCTACCGGGACCGCCGGGACCACCGGGACCACCCGGCCCGGGGCCGTATCCGCCCGGACCGCCCGGCCCGGGGCCGCCAGGACCACGGCGACGGCGCATGTACAGCACGACGGCGATCACGATGATCGCGACGAACAGGAGGCAGCAGATGATGCCGCAGAGGCCGCCGCCGAAGCCACTCCTCCGTCGGGGTCGCCTGGCTACTTCTATCGCGACGTTGGCGAGCGCCGGATTCTCGGCGGCCCAAGCTTGGACAGGAATCAGCACGGCGAGCGCGGTGGCGATCGCCGTCGCGCCGAGCGCGGTTAGCGTGCGACGGAGAGTGCTCATGGTCCCAGTGTCCTCGCCGACGCAACGAAGCGCTCGACGGCCCGCCACTTACTGAATCATCAGCGCCGTACGCAGCCGCAACAACTGGGACGAACCATCGCTTTCTGTCACATGTGGACGGCGGCGGCCAGAGCGCCGCAGCCCGTCAACGGCGGGTTCCGGGGGCGAGCGCGTCGAGAACGGTCAGCGCGTGTCGGAGCGCGGTTCCCGGCTCGACGTCGACCGAACCGACCGCCGGATCGAAGTTCAAGTCGACGAACACCTCGGTGATGCCCTGCTCTTCCAGCACCGGAAGGTCGTTCTCGACCTGCTCCAACGATCCGGTGAGCAGGCCCTTCCGCTCGCCGACGATCACCACGCCACGGCAGACGAACCGCAGCGCGTCCGGGTCGCGGCCGGCCCTCTCGGCGGCGGTACGCACGGCGGTGACGGCCGGTCCCAGCTTGGTGAGGTCGAACGTGCTGCGGCTGATCCATCCGTCGGCCAGTCGTCCGGCGCGATCCAGTGCCCGAGGCGCGTCCCCGCCGATCAAGATCGGTGGACGCGGTCGCTGCACCGGCTTCGGGAGCACGGTGGACGACTCGATCCGGTAGAACTCGCCCTCGAACGCGACCGGATCGGGGCCCCAGACCGCGTCCAGGCACCGTAGGTACTCCTCGAACCGCGCACCCCGACGCTCGAACGGGACGCCGGCCGCGCCGAACTCCGCCGGTAGCCAACCGAGCCCCAGGCCGGCCAGCAGCCGTCCGCGCGACAGCACGTCGAGCGTCGCGAGCTGCTGGCCGAGCACGGCCGGCGCGGTGAACGGGGCGTTGACGATCGCGGTGCCGAGGCCGATCCGCTCGGTCGTGCCGGCGGCGAACGCCAGCGCGACCAGCGGATCGAGGACGCTCGTGTACTGCGGAGGCAGCGGCTGTGCGTCCGGCACGAGCAGGCGCTGGAATGACCAGAGCGTGCGATAACCGAGTTCCTCGGCGTGCCGGGCCACGGTCACCGCGTTCTGCGGCGTCGCCCATCCTCCCGCAACGGGGAGGCCGAATCCGATGTCCATGGGCCGAGCATTTCATTGTCGGTCCCGGCAACCGGGGCGCACCCGTTATACCCCCGTACCCTCACCGACCGATTTCTCACCGGTCCGGAACCCCCGCCGATCTGATCTGCGACGCCAACGGCAACCGCCGCCGGCGCCGAAAATAGGGGGACTACCTGTGCGAACCACCGTGCGTACGAAGATCGGTTTCGGCATCGCCGCCGCGGCCGTCTTGACCACGATGGCTGTCGGTTCGGGCTCCGCGGCTACGGCCGCCGAGCTTCCGACTGGGGGTTACGACCGCTACGCCTCGCAGTACCAGTACGGCTACGGGGACAACTCGTACTACCGGCAGTGGAGCAGCCCGCGTTACGCGCCGCGGCCCACCACGCAGCCGACGACGACCCGCCCGACGACGACCCGTCCGACCACCACCACGCCGGTCGCCAAGCCGACCACGCCGACCACGACGCGGCCCAGCACCGCCCCGGCGCCCACCACGACCGCGCCGACCACGACCGCGCCGACAACGACGACGCCGGTGGGCAGCACCGCGACCGGCACGTCGTCCGCTCCGGCGCTCGCCGTGCTCGCTCAGATCAACAAGGTCCGGGCCGCTCACGGCGCGAAGGCGCTGACGATGAACAGCCAGCTGGTCGCGGCGGCTCGTCAGCACAACCTGGTGATGGCCGGCGGGTGCGGCCTCTCGCACCAGTGCTCCGGAGAGGGCAACGTCGGCGTGCGGATCAGCGCGCAGGGCCTGAAGTGGAGCGCGTACGCCGAGAACATCGGCTACGGCAGCACCAGCTCCGCGACCGACGCCGTGCTCACCGCGACCGCGACCCGGATCACCCAGAGCATGATCGACGAGGTGGCGCCGAACGACGGCCACCGCCGGAACATCCTCAACCCGTCGCTCGGCCAGATCGGCATCGACCTGTACCGGGACGCCAAGGGCACGCTCTGGATGACCCAGGACTTCTCCAACTGACTCGTGTCCGTCCGAACGCCCCCGATCGCGCTGCGGTCGGGGGCGCTCGGCATGTCTGCCTCAGGTGACGGCGTCCCCGGCCGATGGGGGATCGAGGACTACGTCGGTCGGGCCCGGGGGCACCGGCCCAGGGTGAGCGAAGGACGCAGATGACCGGTCGACTGGCCAACCTCTCGGTGCTGGGCAAGATCATGGCGGTCGTCGGAGTGGTCGCGCTGGTCGCGGCGATCACCGGCGGCGTCGCCTGGGTCCGGATGAACACGCTGGACGACAAGGTCCGAGGCCTCAACGAGCACAACATCTACCGGCTGGACCAGGTGACGACGATGCAGGGCGGCCTCGCCGACATGTATCTGTCGTTCGTCCTCTACAACCAGGCCACCACGGCCGCCGACAAGGCGACGTACGAAGCCGGGGTGAAGGAGGCCCAGGGACTGGTCAACGAGGGGTTCGCGGCGTACCAGAAGGCACCGGACGAGCAGCCCGAGTGGAGGACGCTGGTCGATGCCTTCGGTGCGTCGTGGACCGAGTACACCGGCGCCTTGAACGCGCTGGTGTTCCAGGACGCACCGCCCGCCGGCGTGACGGTCGCCACCGGGGCCGCCGCGGTCACCCAGCTGAATACCTCGCAGGCCGAGTTCAACGAGGCGATCGACGCGCTCCAGGAGCTGGAGAACCGGCAGGCCGCACAGGACGGCAAAGACGCCGACTCGGCGGCCTCGAGCGGGAAGACGCTGATTTTGATCGTGCTGGTCGTCGGCCTGTTGTTGGCGTTGGCTCTCGCGGTCGTCGTGGGCCGCGGCATCGCCCGCCGGCTCGCGCGCGTCGGTGAGGTGTTGGACGCGGTGGCCGACGGCGACCTCACGCGCCGCGCGGATGCCGACTCCTCCGACGAGGTCGGAATGATGGCGCGGGCGGTCAATCGGGCGTCGGAGTCGCTCCGGCAGACGGTGGCGGCGCTGGCGACCTCGGCCCGGACGCTCGCGGACTCGTCCCAGCAGCTCTCGGCGTCGGCCGAGGCGATCGCGGCCACCTCGCAGGAGACTTCCACCCAGACCGGAGTGCTGGCGTCGGCGTCGGAGGACGTGTCGCGCAGCGTGCAGACGGTGGCGGCCGGTAGTGAGGAGATGGGTTCGGCGATCCG